>CAKSAI010000367.1 GCA_934434905.1 uncultured Lachnospiraceae bacterium
GATTCGGAAGGATCTCGAACCACCCGCCGACATAATTATCCGAAAAGCAGTCCGGATCCATATTTCCTTTGCGTATTTTCTCCAGGCAGGAAATCCCCATCGGATTTGTCCAAACGAATTCTGTATCCGTCTTTTTATCCACAAATGAGATAATATCCGTCCCTTTGTCCAATAGCATCACGGTTCGAATACAATTATTTTCAATCAGGAGACTCCGAAACCCATGAAAAATAAATTCATAAAATCTGCATCCAGTTTTTCTGTCACCTAAAAACATGCTATCCTCCCCACGTTACCTTCTCCGAGACATCCAGAAGCGCCATCACATTCAAGAAAGCACACGCCATCTTTGTCACCGACGTAGACGCTTTCCCTTCGATTGCTTCTCTTACTTCCGGGATGATATTCCCTTCATCCGCCATGATTGCACGCACCAAAAGTTCCATTGCCTTTTCATCATATCCGCAATGATGCAATCCCATTGCGATGATCGACATCTCCCTTGGCCAATGTCCGCCACTCCAATATCCGAATCGGTTGAAACCCACACTGTCTTTGCTAAGCATCGGAACGTAGTAACAATTAAACTCATCCTCATTGTTTAAATGCTGCAGCAGTGCCTTCCTGCGCTCTTGATCCTCTTCAAAACTCATCCAATAAAATGCGTCTGCGCTCTTCTCCGTCGTCTGGGTTTCTGTCTTGACGTCAATATCATAATAGAAAGCATCTCTTTCATTCCAGCAACGTTTTTCCACAGTGCTTTTCATCTTCTCATACATGCGACTGCAGTATTCTTCCAGTTCCGCATCCTCCTGTCCTGCTGCAAGTCTTGCCATTGCCGAAAGCGACCATAACGTAATCACTTGTTCGACGATTGCAATGACCGGACGCTGATGTTTCTTATAGAATTCCGCTATTTCCTCATCTGTTCCGGTGGAAACGATCTCCATCCATTCCTCCAGAGAGGCTGAAGCAAAGAACGTACCGCCTTTGTCATCCCATCCGGTCTCCCATAAGTTCGCCCACTCGATCAAGGAATCCTGATTCATATCACGCAGTGGATGAAGATTCAACACGTAAGTTTTTAACTTTTCATAAACGGACATACCGCCTGCATCAGATGATAAGATCGTTTTATCCCCTGTATTGCGGATATAGTATTCAACGATATGCGGCATATAAGGATCACCGTGGGAGAAGCGTCCCACGTCACCCTTTACGCCATAGCAGCCCACACCGTCTGCGTGCATATACCACGAAAGTTCACCCTTTTCTGTCATGGAATTGGTCAGATAACTGACAATCAGTCTCTTTGCAAGCTCCTTTTGATTCGTCAGAGAAAGGGATGCCATGCACTGCGGACCATCATTACTCCAGGTTCCTATCCAATTTATCTTGTCCGGTGCCATGTAAAGCGGAAATTTATTAAATTCCACCTCACTCACATTTACAAGGACGCACCAATAATGCCATAGCTGTCTGTTCCGGAAATCTTCCGGGGAATAATGTTCTTCTATATTCAAAGCTTCATGCTTGTATACATATTCCTGTGACAGTTCCACAGTCGGACAGGATTCCAGATACTCGTTCCAAAACAGTTTATTATCAGCCAATACCAGTTTCCGTGTTGCAAATAAACGTCTGCAATCTGCAATCGCTTTCTTCTCTTCAACATGAAATGCCAGTGCTATCCAGTATGGCTCATCCATTTGCAGCGTAATCTTCCCTTCTTCCAGGGAGCATACCGCGTCTGACTTCAAACTGATATAATAAGCGCCGTTTTTGATCACGCAGACTTCTTCCTTCCTATATGCCTCTCCCTCGTAGGAAATATCCAATTTCTGTCTTGCGTAAGCCAGACAGCCATATTCATAAAACGGCATATATACAGAGAACTTGTCTGTCTTAATATAATCAGCTCCATAAATCCACTTGGTCGATTCCGGTTCTGCCACGTTCACCTCAAATAACCTTTTCGTCATCTGAATAGCCGTACATTCCTCATGGGTCATATCCGGCAGATTGGAAATGCAGCGAAACGAAAAATGTCCCTGTTCTTCCTCACTCACATACCAGCGCAGATTGCCAAGCCAGTTATATTCCCCTCCCGTCTTCTCCGCTTCATATGTTAATCTATCGTACAAACTCATTTCAAACCTCCTAGTATTTGAGTACCTGAATCACCTTTCTGCGCTTAATTTCCTCCAGCCAATAACCGGCCACAGAAGAGAAACCGTGATTACAGCTTGAGATCCCATGCACTTCCCATAACGTACCCGTCTGCTTTGCATTCGGAAGATAATATGCCATAATCTCCCGGTAAGCATCCTCGTATCGTTCGTATCTTAAGAGCATTTCAATACGTAACGGAATTCCGATGAAAAGCTCAGCAAAACAGATATCCGGATATTTATTTTCCATATGCCTTTTTTCTGTAAAATCCGTAAGCAAACATTCAAAGAGCTCCGGAAAGCTCTCTTTATCAGCAATTCCAAAGCAAAATGCGTAGTATTGACAAGCTTCACTGCTCTCATCTATGGTATGGATCTCTTCATTTTCGATCTTGGCATGATCGCAGAAAAACTTGCCATTATACGCATATTGAACAATTGCTTTCTTCACCTTCTCTGCATGCTCTGCATAAAAAGGTTCTTTGTATATTTTAGATACTACCCTCAAAGCTGCATAATAAAGCATATTGGACGGAAAATTAATATCCTGTACCATCTCATTCGCATGAGACCATTCCACAAACACGCCTTCCGGAATATGGGTCATTAAATACTCCGCGCCTTCCAGCCTTCTATGAAACTCAATGATCCCAATTGCTTTTTCCCGATATTCCTCTATCAGCGTCTGATCTCCGGTTCGTTCCAGATATTCCGCCAATTCCAGTATCAGCCACAGTCCCCAATTCGGAATATACACCCCGTCCAAATGATCTGCCGGATAACACATCGGCACAATTCCTTCCGCTATGCACTGATAGTTCTTTTCATGCAGGAAATTCTGCAAGAAACTTTTTTCCACCAGGTTCTTACCTGTCAGAAGATACTCCGTACGGCCGGTAAAAAAGCTGTCGCAAAGATATCCTCCTCTCTCCCTTGACGGGCAGTCCGTAAGCAGATCTACTGCATTTGCACGAAAGGTATTGATCGCAGCATTCATCACAGCATAACGATCCTTGTCTGCTTGACCGACCGGATAATCCACTTGCGGTTGCATGTATGTGATAAGTTGCACGTGGTTGACCTTTAAGTTTCCATGTGTCACAAACAATTTGATATATTTCATGCAGTATACTTCATAAAACTTCAGCCGATAGCTGCCGGCCTTCAACTCATACTTGACTGCCCGGCAGCATTCGTCCCGCGTAATCTGCACATCCTCGTTTAGCAGCACTTCATCAAACAATACATAAAGCGTCGTATCCTCTGTTGCCATCACATCGCACACGGGGAATCC
>CAKSAI010000368.1 GCA_934434905.1 uncultured Lachnospiraceae bacterium
CTGCTTCTTAAAGTTGATGATAAAGTAATACTTACACCCATCTGCTCTGCGGCAGGTGATTTCAAGCTCCGTCTGTTCGGAAACAACAGGTGTAATCCCTGCTTCTGCAACTGCCATTTTCAGCAGCTTTCCAATGCCATCATCTGCCATGTTCGTGCCGATATAGTACGTGGCTCCCGCCCCAAACTGATTTCTGGTGAGAGCAGGGGTATTGGCATAGAAGTCATTCCTGTACTCTGCCAGACATTCCGCGCCTTCCAGGTGCATCAGGTCACATAGAATACTGCAGGAAGCGCATGTCCCGTCTGCAAAGGTTACCGTATTCGTCTGTTCCGGAGCCAGGGCATCGATCTCCTCCACCCATATCCCGGCCAGTTCTCTCAACGGCCCCGGATATCCGCCCAGATATACATTGTCAGACTCGTTTACCATACCGCTCATGAATGTAGTGATCAGTATGCCGCCCTGCTTTACAAATGCTTCCAGTGCTTCCTTCATCCCTTCTTTTACCATGTAGAGTACCGGAGCAACGACCATTTTATATTTGCCAAAGTCCGCGTCACATGGAATCATATGAACCGGGATATTTTTTTCATAAAAGAACTTATAATATCGGTGGATCTGATCAACATAATTCAGCGACACCGTTGGGCCGCTGGTGTACCCAAGCCCCCAGTAATTCTCCCAATCGAAAATAATCCCGACTTCTGCAGCATTGACGGAGCCAAGTGTGGAGGTTCCAAGACGCTCCAGCTCTTCTCCCAGTTGCTTCACCTCCCGGAATACCCTGGTCTCATTCGTCCCGGCATGCGCGATCACCGCGCCATGGAACTTCTCACAGCCGCCCATACTCCGGCGAAGCTGGAAGAACTGAATGGTGTCTGCGCCGTGGGCGATGGTCTGGTAACTCTGTGCACGCATCTGTCCCGGTCTTTTCAGCGAATTATACGGCTGCCAGTTCTGCTGGCTTGGCGTCTGCTCCATCAGCATAAAGGGAGCATCCTTTAGACCACGCATGAGATCATGGTTCATGGCAGTCTGACTCCACGGCGTATTGTAGCTTGGATAATTATCCCAGGAGACAATGTCCATCTCCTTCGCCCATTTGAAGTAATCCAATCCTCTGTAAGTCCCCATCAGGTTGGTGGTGATCAGTGCATCCTTATTGTATCGGCGGATGATATCCCGTTCCATGATATAATTATTCAGCAGGCTGTCGGAGATAAAGCGCTGGTAGTCAATGGATAGTCCGGCAAAGGCATTTTTGCTCGGATCGCTCATTCCGTCGCCCTGTACATTCGGTAATACGATCTCTTCCCAGTCATAAACGGTATGCCCCCAGAATTCAAAGTTCCAGGCTTTATTCACTGCCTCTATGGTTCTGTACTTCCTCTTAAGCCATACGCGGAATGCTTTCTCACAATTCTCACAGTAGCAGTCGCCGCCATGTACCCCACCATATTCATTGTTTACATGCCAGCAGGTTACATGTTCATTCTTCCCGTACCGCTTTGCCAGCTCCTCCACCAGAGCCTTCGCATACTTCTGATAGACCAGTGAATTGGGGCAGGCATTGTGCCGCAGGCCGAATTTGTGATGATTCCCAAAGTAATCGGTTCTTGCCACCTCCGGATATTTCTTCACCAGCCATGCCGGCATTGCTGCCGTGGAAGTGGCAAGAACGATATCATACCCTTCCCTGCTCAGCATTTCCACGATTGCGTCCAGCTCTGTGAAGTCATATTCTTCCTCCGAGGGCTGAAGCTTCGCCCAGGAGAATACATTGATGGTTGCGCTGTTGATGTGCGCATCCCGGAAAAATTCCATATCTTTTGCCCATATATCTTGGGGCCATTGATTGGGGTTGTAATCCCCACCATAAAGAATCCTTTTAAACTTTGTCTGCATTGATTTCTCTCCTCTGCTAACACTTTCCTTCATTTTACCATGCAGCAAATAATTGACATACGACCAAAAATGTACGATTGGTATAAAAAAAATGCCGCACCTTACGGTGTAGCATTTCTCCTGCTTCTTCTCAATCCATACTATTGCTTTCTCCGATTCACCACTATTTTCGTAACTCATTCAGTTGCTTTCGAAGGAAAGCCAGTTCCCGCTCCTGCTCTGCAATGACATCATCCTTCGCAGCTATGACGTTATCCTTTTCCGCTATGACGTTATCTTTCTCAGTCAATTTTTCCTCAAGCTTCTTCATCTCTTTCTCATGAGCCATGTCAATGATATCAATATCCAGTATCAGGGATTCATCTGTCATCTCATTCAACGCCTCCATTTCTTCATAATGGGAGTAGATATGCTGGTACAGCTTGTGGGTGAGACGCCGCAAACGCTGTGCATCATCCACCGTGATATTACCTACCCGAAGATTTTCATCTATCGTACAGATTATACCATTTTGAATAAGATTTTTCAATGCCTCCAGATTTTCCGGCGTACGTTCTTTCTCCATAACCTTTTTCAGCTTTAACAGAAGGAACGGTATTAGGATGACCATCTTGCGTCGACTTAGCTCCTCCGGGGAGATGTCCAGAAGTTTGAATATCGGCACCTTATATTGAAATGTCCCCTGAGAGCCGAAATCCAGCGTCAGCGTGTACTCATCCGCCTCTTCCTCTGCCGGACACAGATAGATAACCTTGGGCTCCGGAAACCGCAGGACAGCACCTGTCGCATCCCCTGCACGATTCTTATCTGCATGCCCATACCCATACTGGAATACCCGGAATATGATATTGTCCTCCTCCGTTATCTGGGCCTCCATATGATAACTGTCCGTATGATTGATGGTAATAATCGTATCCGCCAATGTTTTCCGCAACCCATCATCCACAAACTCCGTCCAGTTATAATCCACCGTGCTGTCCGGTGGGTAGACGGTAAAAAAGAGCCCGTTGATAAGATTGATGATTGCCTTGGCTGAAAGTGTCAGAACCTTTTTGAACACCTTGTCGTAAATTTGAAAAATTGTTTCTGCCATAGAAATTTCCTCCTCCTGATAAAAAATGATATTTCTTCCCGCTCCCGACAATCGCAATCCCCCGATTCGCTCTTGTCTGACTTATTGTTCACGGGAATAAAATAGTTTTGGAATAAGCTGTGGAGTTCACCAGAAGCTTAGATCCTCTTAAGATGGATAAACCATACCACGGAAAAACAGACTTTTCAAGAGGGTTTGGACATTTTTTCAAAGATTGTGAAAGTTCTACAAAAATATCGGAAGGGAACAAAAGCAGACACCTGCAAAGCCTGATAAAATGGGCGTTTGCAGGTGTCAAAAGAATACATTTAGATATCGAATCCGGCCTGCTCGTTCGCAAACTCATCGCAATATTCGCCCGTTAATATCGAATCTCATAATTGATGCCCGTGATTCCCGCTACTGCCCCCTGCTTAATTTTAGCCTCATTCTCAACATGTGCAAGCAGCCACTTGTTCCT
>CAKSAI010000369.1 GCA_934434905.1 uncultured Lachnospiraceae bacterium
GCCTAAGCCTATACTCAGAACAGATGTCATGGAGATGAAGGATCTCGCACCGGGTATGGTGTTAAAGGGTACGGTAAGGAATGTAATAGATTTCGGTGTTTTTGTGGATATAGGAGTACATCAGGATGGACTTGTGCATATATCGCAGATAACCAATAAAAAATTTATCAAACATCCGTTGGAGGCGGTAAGTGTCGGTGATATAGTTGAGGTCAAGGTATTAAGTGTTGATGAGGCTAAAAAGCGTATACAGCTCACTATGATTGTATAAAAGAATTATTAAAATGAATCAGACCTGCGGCACATTCGGCTGTAACGGCATGCAGCACTGCTCTAATAGATATTTGTTGGAAATGAGGATTATATGAAAGTAATTTTATTGCAGGATGTAAAGTCCTTGGGAAAAAAGGGTGAGATCGTAAGCGTAAGCGACGGATATGCCAGAAACATGATTTTGCCGAAGAAGCTGGGAGTAGAAGCCACCAGCAAGAACTTGAATGACTTGAAGCTTCAGAACCAGCACGCCGAGAAGGTGGCGCAGGAGAATTACGAGGCGGCCGTAAAGCTGGCGGGTGAAATCAAGGACAAGCAGGTTACCGTTAAGATCAAGGCCGGTGAAGGCGGAAGGATCTTCGGCTCTGTCTCCACGAAGGAGATTGCAGCGGCTGCTAAGGAACAGCTTGATCTGGAGCTGGACAAGAAGAAAATGCAGTTGACCGAGGGCTTGAAGTCTCTGGGCGTTCATGAGGTACCCATCAAGCTTCATCCCAAGGTATCGACCACGCTGAAGGTACATGTGGTAGAGGAATAGCAGGAGGAACTCCGGATGGAAGAAGCGCTCATTAAGCGGATTATGCCGAATAGCCTGGAGGCGGAGCAGTCGGTGATCGGTGCCATGATCATGGACCGGGAGGCGATTGTAATTGCCTCCGAGACATTGACGAAGGATGATTTCTATCAGCAGTCCTATGGGGTTATATTTGAGTCCATGGTGGAACTCTACAACGAGGGGCAGCCGGTGGATGTCGTCACGTTGCAGAATCGTCTGCGGGAGAAGAATGTGCCGCCGGAAATCAGCAGCATGGAATTCGTGGGCGGACTGGTTCTGGCTGTGCCAACCTCCGCAAATGTGAAGTATTATGCCAATATCGTGGCGGACAAGGCTATTCTGCGCCGCCTCATCAAGGTAAACGAAGAGATTGCCAATCAGTGCTATCTGGGAAGTGACAGCGTGGAGGATATCCTGGCGGACACGGAGAAGCAGATCTTTGGTATTCTCCAGAATAAGGGCGGCGGAGATTATGTGCCAATCAAGCAGGTAGTCATCAACGCACTGGAGAAGATTGAGCAGGCAGCTAAGACACAGGGAAATGTAACCGGAATTGCCACCGGGTTTTTGGATCTCGATTATAAAACGGCGGGTCTTCAGCCCTCGGATCTGATCCTTGTCGCGGCACGCCCGTCTATGGGAAAGACGGCTTTTGTATTGAATATCGCCCAGCATGTGGCGTTTCATAGTAATGAGGCGACGGCGATCTTCAGCCTGGAGATGTCCAAGGAACAACTGGTGAACCGTCTGTTTTCTCTGGAATCCAGAGTGGACGCTCAGCTCCTTCGTTCCGGTAATCTGGAGGATGCGGATTGGGAGAAGCTCATCGAGGGAGCCGGAACCATTGGCCGTTCCAAGCTGATCATTGACGACACCCCCGGTATCTCTATCTCCGAGCTGCGCTCCAAGTGCCGTAAATACAAGCTGGAGCATGATCTGAAGCTGGTTATCATCGACTATCTGCAGTTGATGAGCGGTTCCGGTCATTCCGATTCCAGACAGCAGGAAATCTCAGAGATCTCCCGCTCCTTAAAGGGGTTAGCCAGAGAATTGCACGTTCCGGTTATCGCACTGTCCCAGTTGAGCCGTGCCGTGGAGCAGCGGCCGGATCACCGCCCCATGCTCTCGGACCTGCGTGAGTCGGGAGCCATCGAGCAGGATGCGGACGTAGTTATGTTTATATACCGGGACGATTATTACAATAAGGATACGCCGGATAAGAATATCGCGGAGATCATCATTGCCAAGCAGAGAAATGGCCCCATCGGAACCGTCAACCTGGTGTGGCTGCCGCAGTATACCAAGTTTGCTAACATGGAAAAATAGCAGGAATGCTGTAAAAATATACAGATACCCTTCGAGAAAGGTGGGTATCTGTTTTTTCTTGTCATTATTCCACGATGAAAAGTGATTGTAAGTGAATAGAAATAAGGTATATACTGTATGGGAAAGCAATAAGCAGTGCGCTGCAAGCTTACGGTAACAGAGAAGCAGGAAGGAGGCAGAAAGGTGGAAAATATACGCTATATGATTTCAGACGCGGCAAGTCTGGTGAATGTAGAGTCGCATGTTTTACGCTACTGGGAAGAAGAATTGGAATTGGATATCCCCAGAAATGAGATGGGACACCGTTACTATACAGAAGAAAATATCAATGAATTCATGAGGATTCGGGAGTGGAAGGAGCAGGGCTATCAATTAAAGGCAATCCGCATGCTGGTGCAGGAGGAGAGGATGAGCAAAATGGCAGGAACAAAGACGGCTGGTCAACAACTGGCTACAGGGGAGGCAATACATAAGGAGGAGGTGGCGGACAAGCTAACACAGAACGCCATAAAGCTGGAGCAGTTCCAGAATATGATGACGGGTATCGTGCGAAATGCCCTGGAGGAGAATAATTATGCGCTGGGCCGTGAGGTCGGCAGCCAGGTTGGCGACAAGGTCATTAAGGAGATGAATTATCTGATGCGGGTGCAGGATGAGGCTGAGGAGGAGCGTTTCCGCAGGCTGGATGCTGCGATCCGCACCCATAAGAGTGGCCGCAAGCTCCCGGCGGACAAGCCGCAGAAGGCCGAGAAGTTGTCCAGGAAAGAGAAGAAGCTGAGGCCAAATCTGGGAATGTAACAGAAAACAACGGTACAGAACCGACCATGGTCTGTACCGTTGTCTGCGGAAGATATATCGACCGCTTTGTGTTGTAAATTATTCTTCTGCGATAGCGCCCACAGGACATGCTCCTGCGCAGGTTCCGCAGCTAATGCAGCTATCTGCATTGATCTCGTACTTTCCGTCGCCGGCAGCGATAGCGCCTACAGGACATTCTCCTTCACAGGTTCCGCAGCTAACGCAGGAATCAGAAATAACGTATGCCATCTTAGAGCCCTCCTTTAAAATAATATTTCGAAATATAAAGCTATGTATTCGTAGCTTCATTTTATATTTTAATACAATCGGGGGGTAATTACAAGTATATTTTCAAGTACATGGCTGGAATTGGCTGGAATAGTTCTACAAATTCGTTGCATAATAAGAAGAATAGTATTATACTTACTATAAAAGCCCAGTCTCGATGCTTATGCATGAGCCATGCTTGCATGGGTGAATGCATGAGTATTAGAG
>CAKSAI010000370.1 GCA_934434905.1 uncultured Lachnospiraceae bacterium
GAATGCAATATCCCGGTTTCACAGGTGGAAGAAATTTTGGAATAGCGTAGGGTGCCATCACTGTGGATAACGCGAGCCGTTTAAAAGAGCGAGCTTGATCAGCTGAAGTGGAAAATAAAAATGTATATTGAATTTTAACATCGTTTATATTAGAATAGAACATAGAAACCTGGAAGAACGAAAGAGCAGAAAATCGGGGCGTGAAAAATGCAGGATAAAAGTAACACACAATATTTCAAAGTTGAGATTGAGAGGCAGATCAAGGTAGACGAGGTGCTCAGACTTGTCTACAGCGCCTTGCGGGAGAAAGGGTATAATCCGGTGAATCAGATCGTAGGTTATATTATGTCCGGGGATCCCACCTATATTACCAGTCATAAGAACGCCAGAAGCCTGATCATGAAGGTAGAGCGGGACGAACTGGTAGAAGAATTGTTAAGAAACTATATCAAGACCAATGTCTGAGACCGGCGGAGGAGAATATATGCGTATCATGGGTCTTGATTTCGGCTCCAAGACCGTAGGCGTGGCAGTCAGCGATCCGCTGTTTCTGACTGCGCAGGGTGTGGAGATCATTCGCAGGAAGTCTCCGGGCAAGCTTCGGCAGACGCTGGCCAGGCTGGAGGAATTGATTGCGGAGTATGAAGTAGACAGAATCGTACTTGGCTATCCCCGTAATATGAACAATACAGAGGGAGAGCGGTGTGAGAAGACAAGAGAATTCAAAGAACTTCTGGAGCGTCGAACCGGCCTTCCTGTGATTTTATGGGATGAGCGGCTGACGACTGTAGCGGCGGATCGCACCATGATAGAGAGCGGGATCCGCAGGGAGGACCGGAAGCAGTATGTGGATAAGCTGGCAGCCGTATTTATCCTGCAGGGATATCTGGATGGACTTGCCATGCGATAGAAAGGATTATCATGGAAAAGATCATCTTTCATGTGCCGGACTCAGATGAGACGGCAGAATTTTATGTGATAGAGCAGACAAGAATGAATGGAGTTAATTATATCCTGGTCACCGAGGAAGAGGATGGTGACTGTGATGCGTTTATTTTAAAGGACCAATCTTCGGAATCCGATCCGGAAGCCAATTATGAGATGGTGGAGTCGGAGGAAGAGCTGGAATATATGATGAAAATATTTACATCGATGTTAGAAGACGTAGATATTACTATGTAAAGACAGTTATAAGGATTCGCTTTGTTTTCTGCACAGAGTATGCAGATACGCGTCGCACGGGAAATGCAGACGCCTGTTGAGAGCATATGCTGAAGCAGCAGAGAGCAAAGCGTACGCGTTATGCCTGTCAGCGGACACCAATAAGAAAATGGACGTGCATAGGATCAGAACAGGAGTACATAAATAACAGAAAACGCGCATAGCGAACTTCTGTTGTCATGAATTATATGGAGGTGCAAATTGAATAAAGAAAAAAACTCAAAATTGAAAATCATTCCGCTGGGAGGATTGGAACAGATTGGAATGAACATTACTGCCTTTGAATACGAGGACAGTATTGTTGTTGTGGACTGCGGATTGTCATTCCCGGAGGATGATATGCTGGGCATTGATATGGTGATCCCGGATGTCACTTATCTGAAAGAAAATATTGACCGTGTCAAGGGGTTTTTTATTACCCACGGGCACGAGGATCATATCGGAGCTATTCCATATGTTTTAAAGGAGGTCAATGTGCCGATTTATGCTACGAAGCTGACCATCGGCATCATCGAGCATAAGCTTAGGGAGCACAATATGCTCACCAAGGTAAAGCGCAAGGTTGTAAAGTACGGACAGCATATCAATCTGGGGTGCTTCCGTGTGGAATTCATCCGCACGAACCACAGTATTGCGGATGCGGCGGCTCTGGCCATTCATTCCCCGGTGGGAACGGTGGTGCATACCGGGGATTTCAAGGTTGATTACACACCGGTATTCGGTGATCCCATCGACCTGCAGCGCTTCGGAGAGCTCGGGAAGAAGGGCGTGCTGGCGCTGATGTGTGACAGTACCAATGCAGAACGGCCCGGCTATACCAGCTCGGAGCGCACCGTGGGAAAGGCCTTTGACAATATTTTTGCAGATCATACCAATTCCCGGATTATCGTGGCGACCTTCGCCTCCAATGTGGACCGGGTGCAGCAGATCATCAATTCTGCGTATAAGTATGGGCGCAAGGTGGTTGTTGAGGGACGCAGCATGGTGAATATCATCTCCATTGCCGCAGAGCTTGGTTATCTGAATATCCCGGAGGGAACACTTATCGATATTGAGCAGATGAAGAATTATCCGGAAGAGAAGCTGGTGCTTGTCACCACAGGAAGCCAGGGCGAATCTATGGCGGCACTTTCCCGGATGGCGGCAAGCCTTCACAAGAAGGTGACGATCAAGCCGGGCGATACGGTGATCTTCAGCTCCAACCCCATTCCCGGAAACGAGAAGGCAGTGTCCCGCGTCATTAACGAGCTGTCTGCTCAGGGCGCGGATGTAATCTTCCAGGATACTCACGTATCAGGGCATGCATGCCAGGAGGACATCAAGCTGATCTATTCTCTGGTGAAGCCCAAGTACGCCATTCCGGTGCACGGAGAATTCCGGCATTTGAAGGCTCAGGCCAAGATTGCCGCGGAGCTTGGGTATGACAGGGATCACATCTTTGTGTTGGCATCCGGAGATGTACTGGAGCTGGATGAGGAGAGTGCAGCGATTACCGGAACGGTTCCGGTGGGTGATATCTTTGTAGATGGCCTTGGTGTCGGCGATGTAGGAAACATCGTAATCCGGGATCGTCAGCATCTGGCAGAGGACGGTATCATCATCGTGGTGATGACACTCGACCGGGCCAGCGGTCAGGTTCTGGCCGGACCGGATATCGTGTCCAGAGGCTTTGTATACGTGCGCGGCTCCGAAAGCCTGATGGACGAGGCAAAGCAGGTGCTGGATGATACGGTATACCACTGTGTAGACCGGAATATCACCGATTGGGGGAAGATCAAGACAGAGGTCAAGGATTCCCTGGGTGAGTTCGTCTGGAGGAAGACAAAGCGCAGACCAATGATCATGCCTATTATCATGGAAGTGTAACGATGATGGATTCAGTAGACGTATGTCTGAATGCCCTGATTGACGCGGTTCTCTCCAGTGAGGAATATCGGCAGTATCGGGCACTTCAGGAGCAGATAAGCCTTGAGCCGGAGAAGGAAAAGGCGATCAACAATTTCCGCAGGCGGAATTACCTGCTGCAGAGAAACAAGGATAATATCGATCTGTTTGATGAAATTGATAAGCTGGAGCAGGAGTTCCAGGAATTCCGGCAGGAGCCGCTGGTGGAGGAGTATCTGTCAGCGGAGCTGTCCGTCTGCCGACTGGTACAGAGGATCAACCGGAAGCTGATGGAACAGGTAGATTTTGATACAGAGTTTATGTAACAGTTCGGTCAGACCG
>CAKSAI010000371.1 GCA_934434905.1 uncultured Lachnospiraceae bacterium
ATCTAGCCGAACATGATAGTCATTTTCCTCTTTATTTTCTATCTTTCCAAAGTCAAAGTGTTGTCCGTACTCATGTGGGTGTCTCAGAATTTCCAGAAGAACAGAACCATCTAATTTCCATGCACCGTTTAGCGTTGGAACTTGCCAGAACTGGGATTCAAAGCCCATGGATACCATGCCGACAGTATTCTCCTCTTGGCAGATTGCTGTCATAAATCTGGCTGCCTCCGTGAAATCCTCATGAAGTTCTATTTCTCCAATTTCATAGGTTAAGCCGTATTCATCTGCCTTACGGACTGCATCAAGATTGTATGTACCGTCCAGCAACCAAGCTCCATTCAATGTCCGAACCGGCCAAAACTGTGCTTCATAACCCAGCGCCATTCCTGTCACGGTATATTTTTCCGGGCTAATATAGCCACTCTCTATCAGTAAAATCACACGATATCTTAAATGTGCTGGCAGCCATTTGTCTAAAAATGCCCGGATGTCTTTCATATCAACACCCACAATTTTGCTTACATCAAGCGTTATCGTTGCCAGGAGCTTGTCCGCGTCTGCCTCTACTGTGGTATCAGCTCCTGTTCGGGCATCCAGTTTTTCCTTCAGCCAAGCCTCATTGACCAGCTCCTCATGGAGCAGCGACGCCGACCCATACATTTCATCAATAATTCTTTCTATCTCGATCAGGATTATATCTTCCACATTCAGAAGATCTTCCATTTGTCTCATCTTTCGCACTCTGGCCGGAAGCATCTGTTCACTATTCAGTGACACTGATAATCACTCCCTTCAGAGAAAAGAACTTGTTGTAATCTGCCGTGATAGAATCCTTTTTTCCATTTATTGTTAAGTCCACCACCTCGGAGACACCATTCACCGCGCTGATGATATTGCTGACCTTAAAGAAGTTCAAAGAGATCACTCCGCTCTGGAAAGCAATTTCCAGGAAATGTGCCTGAACATCTGCCTGAATCTGGCTTTTAACCGTTTCCTCCGTGTATCCGGCTGTTTTGTGAATCTCGCATACAATGGTTACATCAATACTCTCTGCTGCAGATACCACCGGGTTAGCCCCCACAGGCCGTTTCGTATTGATATACTCCTGCACAATCTGGATTTCTTCTTCCGTAGGTGCCTGGGCCGTTGTGGAAACAATGGCGATATATACGTTTCCAGTTCCATCCCTCGGACTAGAAACTTTTGCATTTCCTGCCACTCTTTTGCCCTGGGCATCGGTTGCTTCCTTGGCCCATTTCACATAATGTTTTTCATTTCCACTGGTTCCCATGTCACTTCCTTGGGCAGCCAGTTCATCCTGCAGGGGAGCAATGAGCATCGCATTAAACCGGGCCAGTTCTTCAGATACCGCCTGCAGGTTATCCATTGTAAAGCTTCCCTCTATCCTGGAATCTTCATTTTTCAGGCTTCCTTTCATCCTGGCCAGAATTCCATCTGCCGTAAAATCCATTTATACATTCACCCCTTCCATTCGGATCGGTACCGTTTCTTTCCCGTAAATGCTGGTACAGTCAAATGTTACTTTCATTCCCCAGCTACTGGTCTCAAAATTAAAATTTTCCAGTTTCTTGATATACGGATTTACCATCAACGCTTCGGTAATATAGCGCTTCATTTCTGACTTTACTATTTCTCCGTTCATGGAATGTCCAATGAGCTGATCCTCATATTCTTCTCCGAAGGCCGGAGAATAGGCTACGTGTCGGAACCGGGCTGTTGTAAGTGCCTTAAATATCCAGATCCGGAGTGCAGCATTTCCTTCCACCAGATAAGTGCAGCCATTTTCATCCAGAAGCAGTTCATTTTTCGCATAATCATACGCATATTCTTTCAGTAATGGTAAATCAGTTACTTTTTTCGTATCTGTTACCCCAGACGCATCAATAAATGGAAAAATGCTCATCCTGCCACCGCCCTTCCAGCTATATAAAAGCCGCTACCTGTCATGACAACCACCACCGTATCACCTTTCTTGATTACATATTTTTCATGGAATTCTTTCAAAAATTCATATGCTGCAGCCGGTTCAAACGGTGTTTCAAAGGGCTTTAAAATCTCATCACCACCATCCGATGCTGCTACCGTCAAGGCTGGGTTGATGTAAATGCCAGCAGATACTGTCTGCCCCTGCAGTTGAATAGACAAAGGCTTCACGCTGATCACATCAGCCAGGAATGTTCCATCTACGCTTGCCTGAACCCCGCCACCGGAGTTTATATCCGCAGCTCCGCCACCGGATATACGTTCTTCAATTGCGTGAACCATTCGCACGATGTTATGATCTGTCATGTCAGTCCCTCCTACTTACTTTTCTTGTTGTTCGTGTCCTTCTCGATTTCCTCCTCATCCATCAGATTTTCAAAAGCCAGGGTAAGATCCATTTGCGCTTTTCCATTGGTAAAGGTATGAGTATCGCTTTCTATGTAAAACTGTCCATACAGTCCAGAAACTTCATCCTGGACAATAATGGAATAGCCAGAGACCGCCCTGAAATCATTCGGTACTCCAGATACAGATCCAGAATTTTCTACGGAAACCAGCGCTTTTTGTGCTTCTGCAGAAATATCTTCTTTATCGCTCTGTTTCATAACTTTCTGAACCAGGCCATATTTTTGAATGGACTCCGCATCCTCTATCACCTTGATCTGGTTTCCTTTGCTGTTCGTGATAATGACACGGTTTACCAGATTCTGCAGAGTGCTTTTATACTCTGTATCAATTAGGTTGTAGTCTCCGGTCATCACAGCTCCACACAACGTCCCCTTTTCAATCACGCAAAGCCGATTGATATTTTTAATCAGAGGAATGTATTTTGTACCATTCTTCCTGGCCGCTACTGTATAGGCCATCATGATTGCCTTATATGCCTTTTTCCCAAAACACGGTGATTTCACTACAACTCCATTGGTCGGGGCCAGTTCTCCGCAGGGAATATCCAGCTTCTGGCAAATCTGCGTGACAATACTTTCTGGTGTCCCAGAAAAGACCATATTCACATCAGACTGGTTCACGTAAAACAAAAGATCATATGCCAGATAACTTACCGTTTTAGAGCTGCCTTTCTTATCCGCATCAAATATGATCCCGCCGAAAACATTATTTTCTGCATCATCCTGCATGATTATTTCATCCCCGATGTCAATGGATACATCCGGGAACAGTGTATCTTTTTTGTTCTGGGCAATAGTGAAATTGATTTTTCTTGACACCTGGGAAGTATCTCCAGACCAAGTGATTTTTTCAATTAGCTGGCTGATATCCTTTCCTCCTGTCAGTAATTTCATTCCTTCCACCGCCTTTATGCCGGAATTGAAAGCACAGTGCCCGGATAAATCCAGTGCCCGTTCCCGGAACTACTTTTTCCATGGCTCTTGGCCGCCGCTTCAATCGTTCCGCTATTTGCACCATATATCTTCGTATACTG
>CAKSAI010000372.1 GCA_934434905.1 uncultured Lachnospiraceae bacterium
CCGAAGCACACCTTTGTTTTTGTATAAAACTCTTCCATGGGATATTTTCTCTTTTCCTTTTTGTCTGATGGTAGCTTTTGTGAAAATGGGAATTTTTATACAGAAAAAATCAAAAGAAATGTACGGCGCCAGGCACGTCACGAAAAAAGCAGTCCGGTTTCCAAAGAAACCGAACTGCTTTTATTCATAACACGAATAGCTTCTTAACGCTTTTTCATAAATCTTACATCGGTGTATCTGCGCTTTCCCACAACTGCCAGACCGATGAGGCACACTGCCAGGAGCATGAGGCACAGATAAGGTGTGACATTCGTGCTGTCTCCTGTCTTTGGATCATTCGTTATATTCGAAGGCTCGTTATGCTCCTCATTCCCCGGTGTTTCCGAAGCCCCCCGCTCGGTAGTCACAGCGATTGCGGAAGCATTCTTCAGTGAGAAGCGGAAGGTATTGCTTTCCGCATCGTAGGTTCCCTCGATCAGGTTGGCTTTCCCGTTCCTTCCCACCGTATAGAACTTAAGATCCGAAATATTGCCGGAGGCTGCCTTATAGACCAGCTCCAGATCATGGTCATAGCCTGTCTCATAAGCATTGCCATTTACATAAGTCGCCAGATCGTAAACAGCCGCCACATTTCTTCCTTCCACCGTCACGCCGTCCGTCGTATCACGCTTGGAAGCCTGAAGGATCAGCATACTCTCATCGATTCCGTCGATCTCCAGCAGATTCTTGGGAACCGTCACGGTAAGGTTTTCATCCACGGTGACAGTCTCCTTCTCATCCATATCCCGCACCAGCAGATTATAGATTCCGTTATTGCTTTCATAGGTGGTTCCCACATATGAGGTAAGGCTCAGATTCTTGATCTTCATCTCACCATCATAGGTTCCGGGCATCTCCCAGCCCATGTTCATACCGTCAACCACTACCGTATCCATGGTAACGCCCTTCATGAAGCCTTTTTCCTGTGCCAGCGTCAATGCGCGCTTTATGTAGGGAAGGACATCAATATCGATGTTCATCCACTCTCCGTCCTCACTTGCCACAATCTTGCCGTTTTCCACAAAATCTGTGTCTGTAAATCCACGAGACGGAATCAGGTAGATAAAGAGCCCGGATGCGTCTGCTTTTCCGCCATCCACCATGCCGGATTCGGAAAGGAACGCATAGCGGTTATCAAACAGCGGCAGACCAAACCATGTCATCTCCATCATGCCCTTCTCATTGATCCCCTTGACATACAGATAAATATAGAAGGAGCCTGCATGGAGTCCGGTAGCAGCGTCACCCATATGATCTTCAAACTTTGTCAGCTTCTGTGAAAACTGCAGCCGTAAATGATTAGCATTCTTCAACTGACTTGCAAACGGTGCCTGGGCATTTTTTGTTCCCTGTTCAATCAGTAAATGGGGCCATCCCTCTCCATCCTTACGCGGTGCATCATATACCTTCGAAGCATTTAGCTGCAGGCCGAGCTCTCCGGTATTCGTGTCCACCGTAAGGATCTTATCCAGGGAATCATATTTGTAGACACCATCAGCGGTCTCCATAAACATTGTATCATTTTCCAGATCACGGAAGTCATACTTTGTCTCCCACTGGGCGAGTGTCCACTTCGGGGTCAGCGACGGATTTCCATAGTTAAAGTAACCGACCGTGGGATCATTCTTTTCACTTCCGCCCATATTGTTTACTTTGAATCCGTTTTCAAATTTTGTGTCGTTAAACAGTTGGTATATACCATCCTTCACTTCAATCGGCTCCTCTTCCTTCGCCGGAACGGCTGCAATACCATTCACCTTATGAATCGTAAACTGCGCCGGTACTCCGGCATTACACTTATACGCCAGCTTCACATACATCGGTTTCCACTCTGAGAACAGCGTGTACAGATTGGAAAATCCGGTATTTACATTGATCCTGCCATGATCGTTTGTCAGGCGGTCCGCGCCCACTCTGATATAATCGCCGTCATTAAAAATAATATTAAATCCGCCGGAGCCGCTGGGAACAATATCCACCTTGATATTCTGAAAGCTTGGTAGCTGAATATCGCTGTAGCAGCCTCCTGCTGTAATATTTTCCCAGTTGTTTTCCTTTGTGACAGTCGTTCCGTTGATCTTAACGCCGTTTAATTGAATCTCAGCAATCTGTATCTGGTTATTCGCCTTTGGACGAATCAGTATAACTAGGCCGGAACCGTATCTGGCGTCGCCCGCTTCCATGTGCCGGTACGCCCCGTCCGTATTACCATCGATCGAAACCTTTTCCTGATCGAGGATCTGAAGGGCGATCCAGGTATCTATGTTTCCGCCGTGAGCGGTATATTCATCCAGACTGAATTCAACAGAGATTCCATCCAGCATGTTGACCGGACGTTTCCAGGTAGCACCAATCGCTCCCCAGCCGGCTGTCTGATTACCGGATACCACCAGACCGCCGTCCGCGTCTGCTGTGGTATTTGAAATAACCTCTGAGCCGTCCTGCGCCATAAAATGATGCGCTCCCCAGCTTGACTCTGTATTCGGCATCGCCTGCATGCCGTTTACACTGTGTACCGTAAACTGTGCTTCCTTGCCAACATTGTCATGATAAGTAAGCGCTATATACGCAGGTGAATCAAAATCAAAATACTGACCTAATTTCTGAAATCCGTTTGCAAGATTGATACGTCCGTCCGGGCTGGTATTGGGATTATTGACCGGAACAAACTGATTGTCATCAAACTTGATCAGATATCCTCCCGCTCCATCCGGCAAAAACTCTATCTTGATATTCTGATAATCCTTTAATCGGATCGACGCAAAGCATCCGTCACCATCGTATTTCCAGATGGTCTTTCGCACCGGCTCTCCGGTACTCCAATCCAGGCCGACCCAATACATTTCTCCGATATTGAGTACATGATCCGCTCCGGGACGCATCATAATATGGAATCCCGCTCCTCCGACATCGGGATTACCGCCTCCGATATCCATCTTTTGATAAACGGGGGCTGTATTCTGCTCATTGGTTACAGTCAGCGCGTCCTTGATCTGTAAGGCGATCCAGCTATCTGCACCGTTTACTCCATTCGTCTGGTATTCATCCAGACTGAATTCGACGGAAAAACCATTTGCCATGTCAATCGGGCGTGCATATGTAACACCCAGTTCCCCGTTTCCGGATGTCTGGTTTCCCTTTACCACCAGATCTCCTGTGTCAGTACCCTCGATGGTATTGGTAAGCTTTGAACCCTCCGGCGTAGTATAATTATGTACGCCCCAGCTCTCTATGGTATTCTCCTTATTTGCAAATGCACCGTTAAATTTATGGATCGTCATAGCGGTTTCCGTATTGCCGGCGCCATTATATGCAACCATTTTTACATAAGCAGGCGTCCCGGCACTGAAAATAGAATCCAGCAAGGGCAGCTTGATATGGGGATTTATTGCGCCTGTTGTATCC
>CAKSAI010000373.1 GCA_934434905.1 uncultured Lachnospiraceae bacterium
ATATTAAAGGAGGATGAACATCTATGGCTGTAAAATACGTCTTTGTCACCGGCGGCGTCGTATCGGGACTCGGAAAAGGAATCACAGCGGCTTCCCTGGGTCGTCTCTTAAAAGCCCGCGGATATAAGGTAACTATGCAGAAATTCGATCCCTACATCAACATCGATCCCGGAACCATGAACCCCATCCAGCATGGAGAAGTATTCGTCACCGACGACGGTGCGGAGACCGACTTGGATCTGGGACACTACGAACGCTTTATCGACGAGAGCCTTACCAAGAATTCCAACGTGACCACCGGCAAGGTATACTGGAGCGTTCTCCAGAAGGAGCGCCGGGGCGACTACGGCGGCGGTACCGTACAGGTCATCCCCCATATCACCAACGAGATCAAGAGCCGCTTCTATCGGAACTTCACCACCGATGAGACCCAGATCGCCATCATTGAGGTCGGCGGAACCGTGGGCGACATCGAGAGCCAGCCATTCTTAGAGTCCATCCGACAGTTCCAGCACGAGGTCGGCCATGAGAATGCCATCCTGATCCATGTCACCCTGATTCCTTACATCAAGGCCTCCGGGGAACTGAAGACCAAGCCCACCCAGTCCAGCGTCAAGGATCTGCAGGGCATGGGTATCTGGCCGGACATCATCGTCTGCCGCTCCGAGCACCCATTGGATCAGGGGATCAAGGACAAGATCGCCCTGTTCTGTAACGTCCCCAGCAGCCATGTACTGCAGAACCTGGACGTGGAATACCTCTACGAAGCACCTCTGGCTATGGAGCGGGAGCATCTGGCCCAGGTTGCCTGCGAGTGCCTGAATCTTCCCTGCCCGGAACCGGATCTCACCGACTGGTGCGAGATGGTACACGCACTGCGCAACCCCAACAAGGAAGTGGAGATTGCTCTGGTAGGCAAATACACCCAGCTTCACGACGCCTACATCTCCGTGGTGGAAGCTTTAAAGCACGGCGGAATCGCCTCCCATGCCACAGTCAATATCAAGTGGGTGGATTCGGAGCTTCTGAACGAGGGAAATGTGGACGAGATCCTTGGCAATGTCCAGGGAATCCTGGTACCCGGCGGCTTCGGTGACCGGGGAATCGACGGCAAGATCACAGCCATCCAGTATGCAAGAGAACACAACGTTCCGTTCCTGGGTCTCTGCTTGGGAATGCAGCTTGCCATCGTAGAGTTTGCCCGCCATATCTGCGGTTACAACGATGCCCACAGCATCGAGCTGAACCCTTCCACCACGCACCCGGTGATTGCGCTGATGCCGGATCAAAACGGTGTGGAGGACATCGGCGGCACCCTGCGGCTTGGTTCTTACCCCTGCGTGCTGGACAAGAACAGCAAGGCTTATGCATTATACGGAACAGAGACCATCCACGAACGCCATCGTCACCGCTACGAGGTAAACAACGATTACCGCAGCATTCTCACCGCCAAGGGCATGAAGCTGTGCGGCCTGTCGCCGGACGGTCGTATCGTGGAGATGATCGAGCTTCCGGATCACCCATGGTTTATCGCAACCCAGGCCCATCCGGAGCTAAAGTCCAGGCCCAATCGTCCGCATCCGCTGTTTAAGGGATTTGTGGAGGCCGCAATCAACTGTACCAGGTAGGGGAATGAGAGAATGAACATAGGATTCGACAACGAAAAATATATTAAGCTTCAGTCCGCACACATCATGGAGCGGATCAATAAGTTCGGGGACAAGCTGTATCTGGAATTCGGCGGAAAGCTCTACGACGACTTTCACGCCTCCCGTGTACTGCCCGGTTTTGCCCCGGACAGCAAGCTGAAGATGCTGATGCAGCTCAAGGATCAGGCCGAGATCGTCATCGTCATCAGCGCCGCCGATATTGAGAAGAACAAGGTGCGCGGTGACCTTGGAATCACCTACGATATGGATGTGCTCCGGCTAAAGGCGGTCTTCGAGGAGCACGGACTGTACTTCGGCAGCGTAGTGATCACCCAGTATGCCGGACAGACCAGCGCCGCCCAGTTTAAGGCGAAGCTGGAGAAGATGGGCATCCGGGTATACCTGCACTACACCATCCCCGGCTATCCCTCCAACATCCCGCTGATCGTCAGCGATGACGGCTATGGCAAGAACGATTATATTGAGACCACAAGACCGCTGGTAGTGATCACTGCTCCCGGACCGGGCAGCGGCAAGATGGCTACCTGCCTGTCCCAGCTATACCACGATCACAAGCGTGGGATCAAGGCCGGATATGCCAAATACGAGACCTTCCCCATCTGGAATGTCCCCTTAAAGCACCCCATCAACCTGGCCTACGAGGCTGCTACCGCAGATCTCAACGACATCAACATGATCGACCCCTTCCATCTGGAAGCCTATGGAGAAACAACCGTCAACTACAACCGGGACATTGAGATCTTCCCGGTACTGAACGCTATCTTCGAGGAGATCTACGGAGAGAATCCTTACAAATCGCCCACCGATATGGGCGTCAACATGGCTGGGAACTGCATCATCGACGACGACGTATGCCGCTACGCCTCCAATCAGGAGATCCTGCGCCGATACTACACGTCCTTAAACCGTCTGGCTAAGGATGAATGCCATGAGAACGAGGTTCTAAAGATCGAACTTATCATGAAGCAGGCTAAGATCACTCCGGAGAACCGCAGAGTTACTTCGGCCGCCAACGACCGGGCTCATGCGCTGGGCGTCCCCTGTGCCGCCATTGAGCTTGCGGACGGACGACTGATCACCGGCAAGACCACAGAGCTTCTGGGAGCCTCTGCCGCTGTGCTCATCAATGCCTTGAAAGCACTTGCCGATATTCCCCAGGAGGTTCATCTGATGGCTCCCGAAGTCATCGCTCCCATCCAGACGCTGAAGGTGGATTACTTGGGAAGCAAGAATCCCAGGCTCCACACGGACGAGGTGCTGATCGCCCTGTCCATGTGTACCCGGCGGGATGAGAACGCAAGAAAGGCCATGGCTATGCTGCCCAAGCTTCGCGGCTGCCAGGTACATACCTCCGTCATGCTGTCCACGGTAGATATCCGAACCTTCAAGAAGCTTGGCATGATGCTGACCAGTGAACCGGTGAGCGGGCGGTAATTTACCGCCCGCCTGATCTGTTATCCCTTCTACACAGAAGATTTCCGTAATGGGATAAATTCAAGCTTAAGTTCCATATCCATCCCGGCAGCTAAACGCTTTAGAAGTTTTAATGATGGATTTCTGGTTCCGTTTTCAAGCTTACTAATATCAGCTTGATTTATTCCTGTGCGCTCTGCAAGTTCTTTTTGTGTAAGGTTTTGAGAAATCCTTGCGTCTACCATTGCACGGATGACATCCATTTCTGGTTGAATATTATCCCATTCCTTTTTAAATTCCGGATTTTTCAATTGTTCATTTAAAAGTTCTCTAAATTCACTCATTGTGTTCCCTCTCT
>CAKSAI010000374.1 GCA_934434905.1 uncultured Lachnospiraceae bacterium
CTCCTTCAGCATAAGCGGAAAATGACCTTTTCCAAAAAATTCGCCGAAAACATCCGCCTCTACAAGCAGTGGATTTTTCTCGATCTTGCTATAAAAGGCATTGTTCGGAAGAGACAGACTCCAGTCAAACTGTGTCCACTTATCCATAATCAGCATTTCGCTTGATACTTCTTCATATGCTTTTGCCATCATCACATAATCTTCCTCAATGCTGGCAAAAGGCCTTACGATCAATTCTCTGCCAAATGTCTGACAAGCCTTATACAGAATCTCTGTCACGTATTTTACTCTTTCGATCTTACCCAACTTCTGGTTCTTTAATTTCAGGAGCGGAACACTGGTCTCGTGCAACGTAAGAACGATTCCGTCTATATCCGGGTAAGCATGAAAGAAATCCTTTATCTTGTTTTCCAGGAAATCCTTCACCAGCGGATGCGTGA
The DNA here is from genome assembly GCA_934434905.1 of uncultured Lachnospiraceae bacterium. GTDB lineage: Bacteria > Bacillota > Clostridia > Lachnospirales > Lachnospiraceae > 14-2. The sequence goes on from CAKSAI010000374.1 coordinate 441, forward strand.
TCTCTATATCCCCGCAGCTATTTCTCACTTCCGGATATATTTCCTTGAAATTCAACGGCAATTCCAGTTCATGATGCCATACGTAGGTTCTGATTCCATGCTTTTTCGCCCGTTTGCATGCCGCATGGACTGCATCTAAGGCCTTCATCACATAAGAAAGATCCTTTGTTTCGTTAAATTGGCTGTATTTGCGATACAGGGTCATCCCATCAATATTTCCCTTGACTGCATTGTGTATCGGACCAATAAACTGAATATGATTAAACCCGTTCTTGGCCGCATAATCCACGGTAAACATAAGATAGTCCTTGTCTACATCTACCGGGTTCGATACGGATATTCCTTTGATCTTTGTTCTCTCGTCCTTCTGTTCTATCATATATCCCCTTCTATAAATCCTCTGTACTATTTATGATCGCTATATTTTCCCAGCCCAAGCCGTTTTCGAATACCAACCATCAGGCTTTCTCTATGTACTTCACATTCCATATAGTCAAGCAGGACTGTGCCATACTTCTCAATATATGTTTTATCAACACCGAAGCCAAGGATATTTTGAATATATCGTTGCTCAATCATACTTTCCGCAAGCTCTTCAAATTTTTTCTCAATAAACCCATCTTCCATAATTTCTTTACTGCGGACGTAAAAGCCGTCCAGTATCTCTGAATGCTTTGAAATCGTTATTCCTGATTCCGTACGTTCATATGGAATATAATCAATCGAAACACCTTCGTCTTTCAGCTCAATCGACACCAGAATCCCGGTATCCCATGTCTTAAAATCAACCATCCTCCTGGCAAACACAAAATTACCCTGTCCGAAAACAATTTTGCCGCCCTTATAATCTTCCTGGGTGCCAACGGCATGTGTATGCTGACACAGGACAATATCGGCACCTTTATCTATGATTTTCCGACATACCCTGCGAAGATACGGACTTGGGTAACGATAATGCTCCTTCCCACCATGATACAATACAATGACATAATCGGTTTTCTCTTTCAAATCCGCAATTTCATCCAATGATTCTAACGCATCGAATCCGTTTGCCCCATATCCATAGTCTGAAATCCATGAAAATTCATGCTCACAACAGGCATACACACCGATTTTCTTGCCTTCTTTTTCAAAAATATATGGTTTTGCAGCCTCTTTTTGCGTGTATCCGCCTCCGACATGTGCAATTCCTGCCCTATCAAGAACATTTATCGTAGAGGAAAATCCTTCCAGGCCATGATCCACCACATGATTGTTGGAAATTCCCAGCAAATCTACCCCCAGCGCCTTATAACCGTTGATACATTCCACCGGAGCACGAAGATTCGAGCCGGCTTTTACAATAGGCGTATCCGTATCCGTAAGTGCTGTTTCCAAATTAAAAATTCGAAAATCTGCCCCGTCAAGAACAGCCTTCATCTCCTTTCCAACGATTGCCTCTGCATTGCCCTTGATAAACAACTGCTCATTACTCTCGGTCGGAACTAAATCTGCGCCTACCAAAATCTTCATGACTGTCTCCCCTCCATTTTATCAAATGCTTCCCATGCTGCTTTTTTGTAGTAGCGGTGTCCCTCTTCACCGATTACCAGCGCACAATTTTCCGGTACTCCTGCCGCCTGATATATTTTTTCAATCGTAGCATATGCTTCCTGTACACCCGGATATAAGAAACCGATATCTTCCTTTCCTGCAATTACAATCAGTTTTCTTGGTGCAATCGCAATGGCCATATCCCCCATATCCATATAGGTGGCAATATTGGGAATATAATTGCACGGACAATGCCGCATCGCCTGTATGGACTCTTTAAATGAACACACCGCGCAAGACGGCATTGCCACCTTAATACGCTCATCCATACATGCCGCATAATAGGTTGCTGTTCCACCGCCGGAATTTCCGGTACAGATAATCTGTTCTCCGTCGATCTGTGGAAACGTCAAGGCCAGGTCGATTGCCCGCGATATATCCCAGCAGCGCTCTCCAATGATGGTACGTCCATACATGATTGCAGTCATGGCTGTCACATCGCAACGGGTTTCCCCATTATCATGGATAAGATCCTCTTTATGCTGCACCTTTATGGTTCTGCGTTCGCCCATTCCACGCTGTTCCAGGCACAGAGCCGCAAAGCCATGCTCAAGTGCCTGAATCGCAATGTTGCGATCCCCATCATCCGCCGGATCATCTCCGTATGTGCGTCCCATAGAAACCTGCATCCCTTTGCCATGCCCCTGAAGGCAGATGACAAGCGGATACTTTTCTCTTCCAAGCTTCGGTATGCAGAGAAGGCAGACCGCCTGTACCTCTTTCTCTACATCAAAACGGATTCTGTATTCTGTATATTTTTTCTCTTCCTTCTGATACTCTGTAACAGGATTAAGTTCTACACGTTCCGGCATCTCCCCCAGCAGCTCTGCCAGCTTCTTCTTTATCTGTTCTTTCTGTATGACAAAATCTTTGTTTTCATCAAATGCCAGTTTTGGCTTCTGATTTATGAGTATCTCATGTCCGCCATCCGGTGAATACATATTTTTCCCTCGCATTTATATGATTGTAATTTCCTTCGGTGCTTCTATTTTGGTTTTCACCTTATCTCCCTCACGCTCTACTTCAATTATCACAGCACCATATGGTGTCGGGTAGCTTCCCTTTGCCCATTCAAGTGTACCAAGCTCCGGTTGAATTCTTAATTCCTTACATCCGGCAGCCTGTATCTTAACTCCAAGAACCTCTTCCGCCAGAAATGCGGCAGGTCCGGCACTCCATCCATGGCACAGAGAATGACGAAGCCCCTGATAACAATATCTTCCGTTATCTCCATGGATATCATATTCTCCCGGCTTAAGTATCCTGTCAATCCGCGCTCCTTCCCGAATCCAGTCCACATCAAAATCTTCCCAGAAGGTAGTTGCACCCGCCCTCAGCATACCGCCGTAATACTGTTCCAGCAT
>CAKSAI010000375.1 GCA_934434905.1 uncultured Lachnospiraceae bacterium
CAGTTGTGGAGAGCTGCCGGAGAAGCTGAAGAAGGATGGGCATTTTGAGAATGTGCCGCTGGAGATTTTTGTAGATGACTATCGCATCATAGACGATGACACTTTCAATCAGCAGGACTTTCTGAAGAAAGTGGCGGCAAGTCCTAATTGCCCCAAATCCAGTTGCCCGTCGCCGGAGCGTTACATGAAGGCTTACGACTGCCAGGCGGATCATGTCTATGCGGTGACGCTTTCCGCAAAGCTCAGTGGTTCCTATAACAGCGCCGAGCTGGGAAAAAATCTGTATTTGGAAGAGAATGGTGAAAAGCAGATCCATGTCTTTGATTCCAAGTCTGCATCGGTGGGCGAGACCCTCATTGCCATGAAGATCCAGGAGTGTGAGGAAGCCGGAATGTCGTTTGGGGAAGTGATCGACAAGGTGGATGCGTATATCGCTGAGATAGATACGTATTTTGTGCTGGAGTCTCTGGAGGCGCTTCGTAAGAACGGCCGTCTCAGCAATCTGAAGGCCTTTGTGGCCAGCGCTTTGAATATCAAGCCGGTGATGGGCTCTACGGATGAGGGGGATATCTGTCAGCTCGATCAGGCCAGAGGCGTGAGCCGGGCATTGGACAAGATGATACGGGTTATGTTTGACCGGGTGCAGGATTGTGAAAACCGGATCCTGGCAATCGCGCACTGTAATTGTCCCAAACGAGCCGTAGCTTTGGTGGAGAAGATTCAGAGCATGGCCCGGTTTAAGGATATCTTCGTGGTAGATACCGCCGGGATCAGCAGCATGTATGCCAGCGATGGCGGTATTATTATGGTGGTGTAGGAAAAAAGTAACAGTTCAGCCCGTGATATACGCGATGGCTGAACTGCTAAGAAAAAATTGGCATTTCGCAAATTTAGTTGAAAAATCTGGAAAATTATGCTATTGTGATGGCAAGCAATAATTTCTAACATTCAAGTTAGTCTTTGTCGGAAGCTTTCCGGCAATCAGAAGCGGAAGAATCTCCGCGGAAATTCCTTGCTTAGTACCGATGGATGCAGGGGAAAGTCTCTTTTTCTCTGCGGGAAAGGGGGTATGTCTATTGGGCTGGCGAAGCAGGCAGGAAACGACCGAAGCATGACGGAAGGAGAGAATCGTGTTCGGGCGTAGGCTGCAAGGGGAATTAGCTTTAAAACAAGCAGTGGAAAGAATAGTATATGTATTGGGGGTTATATTGTATGGGACGAAAAAGCAAAAGACTTTTTGCGGGCATTTTTGCGCTCTTTTTTGCGCTGTCCGCATGGGAAAACACGGGCTTTCTCTCGTTAGCGGCAGAACGTGCGTCTGTAACGAAGATGTGGGCGGCGTCTGTCCGTGAGGTGGGAGAAGTGCCGCAGCTATGGCCGGGACTGCAGCACAAGAAGGTGCAGTATGCCATGATTGATGGCGAGACGGCCTACTGCATGAATTATGGTTTGCGCGGGTATAAGGGACTTGCCGTTACCGGAAGCGAACGGCGAACAACTGCGCTTTCCGGGGAACAGGAGAAGCAGCTTCTGTACTGTCTGTATTATGGCTTTGCCGCTGAGTCGGAGGGAAGACCAAACCAGGAGGAGGCCTGTGCCTATATCGCGACACAGGCCATGGTCTGGAACATCACCGGCGGTATCTTTGGCAGCGAGACAGCGGATGCGGCAGCCGAAATCGTCTGTGCTTCTGCGCCGGATCCGGATCAGGCATTTTCTAAGTATGTGGATCTGAAACGTCAGGTGGAGCGAGCCTGCAGCCAGAGGCTTCCAAGCTTTGCAGCAGCGGAGGCAGAAGGAGCGCCGATCTATGAGTTGTGCTGGAACAGCCAGAATCAGCGTTATGAGCTTACACTGGAGGACACAAACGGAGCGCTTGGCAATTATAATCTGTCGCTGAGCGGTTACGAGGTTCAGAAGGAGCAGGGACGTATCACGATTTCTACGCAGGAGGCACAGACCGCGCCCACACAGGCGCTTCTGCAATCCGATCTGGTGAAGGTGGTTGCTGCGGATAGCTGCGTGTATTGGCTGACCGGGCTGGAGGGGTATCAGGAATTCGTGTCGGAAAGGCCCATCGGTTCGCCGCTATATGGCTTTTTTCAGGCGAAGACGGAACCGTTGGGAGCCATCACGGTCTGCAAGGAAGGAGAACGGTTGGCCGACTGGGATGGAACCAGGTTTGTCTATGAGACCTGCAGACTGCCGGGTGCGGTTTTCCGGCTCACCGCCCAGGAGGATATTTTTCGTGGAAACGGTGTGAAGGTGTATGAGAAAGGCGAGATTGTAGCCGATCAGCTTGTGACCGGAGAAGACGGGCAGGTGACAGTGGAGCAGCTTCCGCCCGGAATATATCAGATTACGGAGCTGCAGAGTATTCCGGGATTTACCATCGACTCGAAGCCAAGAACCGTGAAAATTGAATACAAAGATCAGAAGGTGGAGGTACAGTATGAGGCGGCCAGTATTTACAACGCCAGACAGACAGCACTGGTTTCTGTCAAGAAAAAGGATGAAGCTACTAAGAAGCCGCTGGCGGGAGGACAGTATACGCTATATGCGGGAAATGAGATCAAAAACCGACAGGGTCAGGTGATCGTCACGGAAGGAACCGCCTTAGAGACCGTCGTTACCGGAGTGGACGGCATAGCGGTATTTTCGGTGGATCTGCCTGTGGACAACAGCTACTATATTAAGGAAACGCAGGCGCCGGAGGGGTATGTCAGAGATATGGAGACGATATACCGATTTTCCTTTGAGGCAGCTACGAGCACGAAGGAAACGATGGAGTTCGCATATGGATTCTCCGATGAACGGGTGGTAGGAAGCCTTCGGCTTCGCAAGACAGATTGCGAGACCGGACAGGCGCGACCTCAGGGGGACGCAAGTCTGAAAGATGCGGTATATGGCCTCTATGCGAGGGAAACCGTATATCTGGCTGCTGATGTTCTCTATCAGCCGGATGAACTGGTTGCAACGTTGACAACGGACGAGAATGGTTGTGCCAGTGTGGAAAATCTCTATCTCGGCAAGTATTATCTGAAGGAACTCACGCCCCCGAAGGGATATGTTCTGGATGAGACGGAGTATGAGGTGGCGTTGGACTACCTGGGCGATCTTGTCACAGAGGTACAAAAGGAGATCACCGTCTCGGAGCAGGTGAAGGAGCAGCCCTTTGGGCTTATCAAGGTTGCAGACGACGGGCAGGCCACAGAAGGAGCGCTTTTGGCCGGAGCGGGCTTTCAGGCGTACTTGAAATCTTCCCTGCGGTTGAAGCCGGATGGAGGCTATGATTTTGACCGTGCAGAACCGATTGCACTGGGAGCAGATGGCGCAACGACCATTTATACAGATGCGAGGGGACAGGCTGTTTCCGTCGCGCGTCCCTACGG
>CAKSAI010000376.1 GCA_934434905.1 uncultured Lachnospiraceae bacterium
GGTATTCATACAGGCCACGGTCTACATCGCCGTGGACATGCTGCCGCTGCCCGGCGCGCAGGGAATTACGGAGCTGATGTATAAGACCGTGTTCTCCGCCATCTTCCCCGGCGCATACCTGACAGCCTCCATGTGTGTGACACGCGGCATTAACTTCTATTTTCTGCTAATCATAAGTGCGGTAATCGCCGGGGCGGCATCAATACAACTCCGCAATCCTCGTGATCGCCACATACAACTCTGATATCTTATACCACGTCGTAAAGTCAATCACTCCGGTGGCCGGAAGTCCAAACGTGGTTTGAAATGCTTCCACCGCGGCTCTGGTGGCCGGCCCATAGATTCCATCCGGCGTGATAGATGGAATAGAGCTATATACCTGGGCGATCCGTGCCAGCTGTTCCTGGATCTGGCGCACCTTGTCGCCCCTGGCTCCCACGGACAGATTCTCCCCCGGCCAGGATGCCGGAACCCCGGAGATCTCCTCGGCTTCATTGATGTACATACTCTCTCCATAATAGTATCGCAGAATCTCGATGGTGGAATAGCCCTGTTCTCCCAGGCTCATGGATCCCCACTGACTCATCCAATTTGGACAGGTGACCCGCTCCCCGTCGCAGTATTGGGTTAGGATTGGCTGCTTCACATTCGGTCTGGAAAGATAATTATTGAACATTTCATCTACAATCAGGGAAATATTGTCAAAGATGTTTCTGCCATAGATCCATTTATGATCATAGGCGGTAGAAGATGTAATGGTAAAATCATAGCCACGGTTCCGGTACCACTCCGTATATACCCGGTTCAGCGTAAAAGACATGATCGCCAGGATATTGGCTCGTATTGCAGCATCCGGCCAGGTGGCATAGATCTCGCTGGAGGCTACATTTTTAATGTAATCCCGGTAGCGCACATAGTAATCCTGTGCTGTACTGTCCCTGGGTGAGCCATCGTGAACCACCACAAACTCCGGCACCACCACGCGGCTTAAGACAATCTCACCGCTTTCTGTCACCGGCTTGATCTCAGATTCCGCGATTTTCGGCGGATAATCCCCATACAATGTATTCGCCGGGATCACGATATTCTGCAGATCCTCCTCCACCACCGTCATGGGTCGCATGCGGATATTCTGGATTGCCTTAACCCCGGAGAAAATCTCCACACCCGAAACATCCACCGACTGAAAGCCCGTCGCCTCTACCCGGACAGTATATTCCGAATAGGGCTGTGGCTGATCCGGTGTGAGACTATATGCCAAGGGCGGCGTGGCCAGCTCCACGATATCGGTGCGCCCGATATTGTTGGTGGAAAGTTCTTCGATCGTACTAGCCGGATCTCCGCTGTAAGCAATGGAAACCCTGGCATTTTCAATCGGGATGGCGCTCACTGCAGACTCCACCCGAACCTGCAGGTCTCCCTCCCCAGCCCCTTCGTTCTGCGTATAATGTATTGCCTGTCTTAACATGGATACCTCTGTTTTCATCCTCTCTATAAGGATATGCAGAGGCATATGTGAAAAGACCACAGGCACTTCTGTACCTGTGGTATTTTATTCAGACTTTAGAATTAGTTAAACTCCCACCACTAATTCTCCGCTAACTCCACGCCGCTGGTATTTAAGTACACGGTACCGCTCTCCTTCTTTACAGACGCCATATATAGAAGTCCTGCCAGGCATATAGCGATCACTGCTATCACTACAACAGCCTTTGTGCCACGTTTTTTATTTGTATCGAACTGAGCAAATTCATCTCTTTTCATGATTCCTACTCACCTTTCCTATTACAAAAAATAAGACTGCTTTTTCAACAGTCTTATTTTATCAATAGTTTATGAAAAAAACCTTGCCACAATCCGACATTATTTCTTAATTTTATCTTTCAATACTGTCACATTCCGACTACACTTCCAATGTCCAGCCAAATTTATCCTCTTCCCTGCCCCACTGGATGCCGGTCAGATGATCGTACAGCCGCTGGCTCAGCGCGCCGATTTCAAAATTATTGATGATCACCACATCATCCTTGTAAGCCAATTCGCCAACCGGAGAGATCACGGCCGCTGTTCCGGTTCCGAAGACCTCCTCCAAGGTGCCGTCATGGCCGGCTTTCATCAGATCGTCAATAGCCACCTTGGTCTCGTTGACCTTATAGCCCCAATCCTTCAGGATGTGGATAATGGAATCTCTGGTAACACCCGGAAGCACCGTGCCCTCGATGGGTGCTGTGTAGATCTCACCGGCAATCTTGAACATGATGTTCATGGTTCCCACTTCCTCTACATACTTCCGCTCTACGCCGTCCAGCCACAACACCTGGGTAAAGCCTTTCTCTTCCGCCTTCACCTGTCCTAAAATGGAAGCTGCATAGTTGCCGCCGCATTTTGTGAACCCGGTGCCGCCCTTGACCGCACGTACCAGTTCGTCCTCCACCATGATCTTCACAGGATTTAGGCCTTCTGGATAGTATGCGCCTACCGGACAGCAGATAACAATGAACTTATAGGAAGCTGCCATGTGTACACCCAGGGCAGACTCAGTAGCAAACATAAAAGGTCTGATATATAAGGAAGTACCCGGTTCAGAAGGAACCCAATCCTTCTCCACCTTGACAAGAGCCTCCACAGCCTCCACAAACATCTCCTCCGGCAATTCCGGCATGCAAAGACGCTTGTTGGAGTTGATCATTCTCCTTGCGTTCATCTCCGGGCGGAACAGCAGAATCTTTCCCTCCGCGGTACGATATGCCTTCAGTCCCTCAAACGTCTCCTGGGCATAGTGCAATGTCACGCATGCCGGCATCATGGGGATAGGCCCGTGAGGAACGATCCTTGCGTCATGCCAGCCCTGATCTCTGTCCCAGTCCAGCACAAACATATAGTCGGTCATATACTTGCCAAAGCCAAGGTTTTTCTGATCCGGCTTCTCCTTCAACTGTTCTCTTTTTTCAAATTTGATATCCATATTCTTTTCCTCCGAATGTTGCGTATAAAAGCCTACGGATTGCTACATGCTTCGCCTTCACGCTGCGTCCCTCCATGGAGACTGGGCTTTTATAGTAATATTTTATACTTTTTACAATACGTGTCAAGATTATTCTTATAGTTTATATTCGTTATAACTTCGTATTATGTATTACTTCAGGTACTCCGACCGTCCCGCACAGGAGGTGCTGATGGACTCGATCGCCACCGCTCCGCCGCGCACCACCTGAATATTTTTAAACCGACTTTTTAGCAGGGTAATCAGCTCATTATTCCGGCGCTCTGTCAGCTTGCACTCCAAGAGAACGCTGTCGCTGCCGATATCGGCCACCTC
>CAKSAI010000377.1 GCA_934434905.1 uncultured Lachnospiraceae bacterium
TACCAAGAGTGTGGACTATGGAAGCAATTACCGGATCCCGATTATGGAAAATGCCGGCGGCGGTGCATTTAAAGGCTTTACCACTGGAAAAGTAAGCTTAAGTATCCGCTTGACAGGAGAAAAAGGAAGTATATTCCGCCTGACGGAAATCAATCTCCAGCGTTTGGGCAGTAGCTACAGTGAAGATACCGTGATGCCGATGATATGTATCATGAATCCTATGGAAAGCGCTATGAAGGGAACAACGGTCACACTACCTACAGCTTTTGCAATGGATGTTTTAGCTGACAGTGCGACAGTGACAATGACCGTGAAAGCTCCGGATGGCAATGTGGTGAAGGATACGGATGGAAAGGAACTTAGCAAGGTAACGGCAGAGAAAGCGCACCGTATCAAGATAGAACAATACGGCAATTATAATCTTGAGTATGTGGCAACCGACGGAACCAATACAACGCGAACGATCGTAACGTCAATTCGAGTATTAGATGAGACGGCTCCGGAACTTACATGGAAGGACTCTGTTCCGGTTTTGCACAAGGTTGGAGATAAACTCACATTCCCGGAGATTATACTTTCTGATAATGTGACAGAGAATGATAAGATCGTTACCTGGATAACGGTAATCCATCCGGACGGAACTATGACACATGAGAAAAATTCAATGGAACTATCACAGGAAGGTGTCTATGAGATCCGTTTTCAAGCGATGGATGAGGCAGGTAATATCACATTTGTAACCACGAAGACTTATGCGGAAGGAGAATGATGATGAAGAAGAGAACAAGAATTCTTTCCCTGCTGCTTGCAGTGGTTCTGTCTGCGTCAGCACTTGTTGGCTGTGAGAATGACACGAAGACCAACGGAGAAGTGAAGGAACAGAAAAAGCAGAATGTAAAAGCAGAGATTCCGGCAACCGAATATGATCTGGTATCCGCAGGGAGCAGCAAGTATTTTATACTAATTCCCGAGAATCCGACAGAGTATGAGTCATATGCTGCGGAAGAACTGCAATTATTTCTTAAGGAGGCAACCGGTGCAGAGCTTGCAATCAGCAAAGAGAATGAGGCGGATACAGGCGGAAGCTTTCTTTCTGTTGGCAATACAAAGGCATCTCAGGATGCCGGGGTAGCACCTTCCTATGAGGAAGTAAAGAGTAACGGATTTGTATTAAAGACGGTAGATGATGATTGTTACCTGAAGGGATTTTCCGATATCGGTACCCGCAACTCCGTGTATGAGTGGCTGTCCTATGCGGTTGATTGGGAGATCTACGCAAGCGATGAGATCGTATACACAGAGACGAAGGATTTAAAGCTGCTGGCATTTGATCAGACCGTAGTGCCGTCCATCGAATGGAGAGCGAATAATGGCCCAAGTGTTTACAATGAAGAACTTGCATACAGGATGCGCAAGAATTTATTTGAAGAAGTTTATTTGCATGGGCGTCTGGTACATAATTCAATGACAATTGTTGACCCGACTGTATACAATTTCGAATCGGATGAGTATAAGGATTGGTATTCAGAAAAGATAGTAGGGGACAGACCCGCACAGCTTTGTTATTCCAATGAAGAAATGCGGGAAGTATATATCGAGAATCTGTTAAAGCAACTGGAAGGTGCAAAAGCAAATGTTGTTATTCTTGGTATGGAAGATAATGTAGAGTGGTGTTCCTGTGAGAAATGTGCGGCAAGTAAAGAGAAGTACGGCACTGATGCCGCAGTTATGATCAAGTTTGCAAACAAGGTTCAAGAGGCGGTAAATGAGTGGAACAAAGTGAATCGTGTAGGTCAGACACCGATCAAGTGTGTATTCTTTGCCTACTATGCAACCGTAGAACCACCGGTAACCTATAACAAAGAAACCGACAAGTATGAACCGATTGATGAAAGTGTGATTCTGCATGAAGACTTAGGTGTCATGTTTGCTCCAATTCTGGCAAGCTATTCGCAGTCCTTTACGACAGAGATGAATGCAGATGTAGAACGTCAACTGTTGGGGTGGAATGCGTTGACAGATAACATTCATGCATGGACATATGCATTCCATACGGCGCAGAATCTTATCTTCAAAAATACATTTGAAATCATGCAGAAAAACTATCAGCTCTTAATCGATAACGGAACAAGCGCGTTGTATGACCAGACGAACGGAGCACAGAAGGTTCCCGATACAGGATGGGCCAGCGCCCAGTTCTATGTGCAGTCAAAGTTAATGTGGGATTCAAGTCTGAACGTGAAAGAACTGCTGGATGATTTCTTTGATCATTATTTTGATACAGCTTCCGGAACAATGAAAGAAATCTTCAATGAAGAGCGTAGCTGGATGTCTCATATCTATAACGACCTCGGCGCACTTGGAAGAATCGGTGACAACCTGTTAAGAGCAGAATATTGGAGCTATCCGTACCTGAAGCAGGCATTGTCACAATTTGAGAAGGCATACGGAGAGATTGAAGTATACCGCGAGTCTGATCCGGAACGATATAAACAACTGTATGAACGTATTACGTTAGAAACGATACAGTACCGTTATATTTTGATCAGTCTGTACGGGACGAATTACACAGATGCAGAATTGCTGAACATGAAATATGCATTTAAGAAGGATGCAGAACTTCTGGGACTCAATGTCTATGCAGAAGGTGTTTCAATAGGCGTGTTATGGGACGAATGGGGCATTAAGTAGGAAAGGAGACCAGCTATGAAAACAAAGCAAGTTGCAAAAAAGGTACTCAGTGGAATCTTGGCAGTGTGTTTGGTGATTGGTTCGATCATCATTACAGAACCACAGAGGGCGCAGGCGGGAGAAATCAACCTGGTGGAAAATGGCGGATTTGACACCACGGACGGTTGGTATAATGCATCTGGGGATACAGATGTAGCTATGCCGGAGCAGGGGAAAGAGCAGGTGTATGAACCCGCGTATATCATGAATGAGGACTTCTCAGGTGAGACATATTCCTCATACATAAAATCAGAGGGAACCAGTACGCTGAACATGTCAGATGGTGCGCTGCAGGTATCAGGAAGTATTAAAGACACAGGCGTAAGAGCCGTATCAGTATCGGTAGAAGCAGGAAAAACATACACAATTTCTTATGATATTAAGAATGGTACAACTGGCCTGAATACAAAAGCCTATGCGCAGAGCTGGGCGGGAAGCAGCTATGCTGCTGTGGAGTGGTATGATGTCTCCTCGGTGGTAGGGGCCTCTTCCGATTATACAACTGTGACAGTCAAATATACGGTTCCGGAAGGCAAAAATTATATGCAATTTTGCATTCGTAACGTGAGCGTGAGCGGAGATTATAC
>CAKSAI010000378.1 GCA_934434905.1 uncultured Lachnospiraceae bacterium
AATGCTTGTCCTCTTTTTCGGTAAGTGTGTAGGGATTATATTTGTCTTTTCTGCGTTTTGGACGCTTCTCGTCCATAGTCGTTTACCTCCGATCAATCTGAATTTTTTTGAGATTCAGATTGAAACGGAGGACTGCGGCAGCCGACGAAATGGAACGCCGAAATACCTATGAACGCTAAAATGCACCTGCATAGCGACAAAATTCGCCGTGCAAGTGCGTTTGCTTCATTATATCTATGGCATATCAGTTCAGTATGTAAGCCGTAATGCCCCTTTATGGGGCAAGTGCTTTTTTTGATAGAATACCTCTGATAATGCCTATGTCATAGATTCATATTCACTGCTCATAACCAGCAGCGAAACGCTGAAAGAAGTCCAGCGCATAAAAAAATCCCTCCAATCCAAAAAACTCGGATTTGGAGGGTTATTGCATAACGAAACCGCCCTGACAAAACTTCGTTTTTTTTATTGGCAGGGCTGATACCTGTTATTTAGTTCATAGATTTGAGAACTGACAGTCCATTTTTAATTGAATTGTTGTGCCATTATAAAGATGGCATAAATCAGTATAATTATATATGGAGGTGGACTGTAAGTGCATAACAAACCTGAAATGCTTGGCTGTATCATTAAGGCTGCTCGTGAAAACGCCGGAATTACCATAGAAGCGTTAGCAAACAAAGTAAATATTACCGAGCGATACCTATATCGGATCGAGAACGAGGGCAAAAAGCCAAGTTTTGATGTCCTACATAAGCTCGTCCGAGAATTAAACATTTCTGCGGATTCGATTTTCTACCCCGAGAAGCCGTCCAAAGATTCCGAGATAGAAAATCTCCTCCGTATGCTTTCAGCTTGCGATGAACGGTCGTTGGAAGTCGTCAAAGCAACTGCGAAAGCCTTAATTGATACTGCACCTGAAAAGTAGCCGCAAGGCTGCTTTTTTAGATTGAAGGCGTCACTTCTGTGACGCCTTGCCGTTATAAATATCTATGTTTGGATCTTGTGCCGTACATTCGTCTGTGCCGCCAGACAATGTAATATAATATCCGTATTGATCGCTTACAGGGAAATTGTCGATAAAATCTTTGCTGACAACTCCTAACAACATATAACACTTCTGTCCATTACCGTCATTGTAGGTTGAGAGTCCCAATTGCTCATCTTCCGTTATTTTGGAAATTCTCTCATATTCCTGCATCCATTCAGCTTCATTGCTTAAATATGATTCGGCATTATTTAATAAATAAACCTCAATTTCATAAACAACGCTGTCTCCGTATTCCTTTGTTGCCGCATATAGAGGTTTAGTGATTAGGATTTCACCGTTTTTCGGCAACACATATCGTTCTGGTTCAGAACAGGGATAAGAGCGAATGACCTGTTTGGGTGGCAAAACTGATCCTGCGTTATTCGGAAGATTGGCAGGCTGACCAGGATTTACTATACCGGGATTATGCTGATCAGAATTTACTATACCGGGATTATGCTGATCAGAATTTACTATACTGGGATTATTGTGATTGCTTTCTGTTTGTTCATTATCCCAAGATGGGGATGTTATGATATTATGAGAGCCAATTCCGATAATGGCAATCATACAGGCACAGCATAAGCTGGTCACTGTTCTTGAAATAATTCTTCTTTTTCTTTTCTGAACTGCTTCATATTCATTCATACGAAGAAAGACATCTTTTACCGTTTCATCATAGCTTTTCATAAACAAAGCCCTCCATTTCTAATTGTGATTTCAGCGACTTGCGAGCACGATATACAAGGGTTTCAACATTATGGACAGATTTTTTCATTACAGCGGCAGCTTCTTTATTGCTGAAATCTTCGAAATAAATGAGCCATAGTATTTGGCGGTATTCCGGTTTCAGTTTACGAAGCGCACGATGAACGATAATTTTCTGTTCCTCACGGATATATGCCTTTTCGAGGTCATCTTCTTCGCTGATGATTTCTGGACAATCGTCAACGGATATTTGCGTGGTTCTTGCTTTCCGCTTCAGATCATTCAAAGCAATATTCCGTCCAATCGTGTATAGCCATGTTTTAAATGAACCTTTACCTTTGTCCTTTGGTTTTTTTGTTCCAAGCAACACAAAAGTATCCTCTGCAAGTTCTTCGGCGGTGTGGATATTACCAACGATACTATTTAGATAGAAGACGAGACCATCACGATATTCCTTGATGATTTCCACTAATCCGCTTTCATCGCCATCGTCACGGAAACGGCGGTAGCTACTTGCACCGTTATCCATTGACTTACTCCTTTCCGAAAGCCTTTCTTTCTGCTTTCATCTATTACACAATTAAACAGAGGAAAACCTCACACTGTTTTCGGTATTTTTCTTGAAATATGAATAGAAGCGCCGCCGAAGCGACGCTTTATGTTTTTCTATTGTTAACTTGTTCTAATATAATATCCATTTTTGATCTGTTATCTTTACCGTAAAGTATGCCTTTTACGATCAAAGCCGCCGCCAAGAATAAACAGAGAAATGGGAACAGCAAATATAAACGGAACATAAGGCCATAAACTGGGACCGGGCTTGCGATACATTGATCGTGAACAATCGGCTGGATTATACCAGACTTCAATCTCTTCACCAACAAAATGTTCCTTTGGTAGGTTTCCCGAAAAAGAATCCCTGCCTTGATAATTTTTCCCGTCTACCACATAAGTGTAATACAGTATATATCCCCTTCCCCCAGCACGACCGTGTCTATAGGTCTGTTGCATATCGATCAGTATGCCTGCTGTAGACACCCAATTCTTATATTCTTTTGTCTTAATGAAATATAGGCTAATAGAGAGGATAGCGGCAACTGCGATTAATCCTAATAGGGGGAAAAATCTATTTGTTTGTTTATTTTTAGATTTCATAATGTCACCAAATTTTTTATTATTTGTCCTTTTTGGTACGACCGTCAATCGGTTTCTCTACGTTTTGGGGAATCAGCCAAGTATTTCCCATTTTGACGGCGCCTTTGATTCGCCCCGCATTGCAATACTGCAATACCCGTCTGTCCGATATGCCCCACTTTTCGGCTGCTTCCTTTGTTGTAATATAATCCATACCACGCCTCCGAATAAACTCATATTTATATTATACTTCGTTTGTCCGAAGAATACAAGTCTATGAATTTGAATTTTTCGTGATTTCTATGTAACAGCCGCCTTTTTCGGGCGGCTGATTTTTAATACTGCGGCACACCGTACCCAAGAATCTCATAATACCCAACGGCATAGTGATTTTCTCGGCAGCTATCGCCGGAATTGCCCTCCACGGTGTAAACTGTGCCG
>CAKSAI010000379.1 GCA_934434905.1 uncultured Lachnospiraceae bacterium
CGTTCCTTCAGATCGTTACAGATGGCTTCTATCATAATGCTTTTTCCCTGCTTTGTCGTTCTGGCCTTGGCGAAGGCATCCAGCTTCTCACCCTGAATCTGCAATACCGGCTTTAACTTCAGCAGCGTTCCCAGCGCTGCCGCAGCAGGTGTGATCCTTCCGCCCTTCTTCAGATAATACAGGGTATCCAGCATGATATAGATGCTGGATTCATACCTGGTCTCCTCCAGATAATTCTTGATCTCCAAGGCACTCCTGCCCTGCTCTGCCATCGTCCTTGCATCCAGCACGGACTGCTTCTGGGTTACGGAGATCCGTTGGTTATTTACCACCTGCACCCTTCCCTCATATTCCTGTGCCAATACCATTGCTGCCTCACAGGAGCCGGAAAGACCGCTGGACATGGGAATATGCACGATCTCGTCATATTCCTTAAGCAGACGATCCCAGGTATCGATGATGTCCGCCACTGCAGGCATGGAAGTGGAGATATCAGCATCGCTCTCCAACTTCTCATAAAATTGCTCCTGCGTCAGATTAATATCCTCAAAATAGGTCTCCCCATTTACAAAAAACGGCATAGGCAGAACATATACGCCTTCTATTTTCGCCTGCTGCTGGGTGATCCCACTGTTGCTGTCCGTCACCACTGCTACCTTACTCAATATCATTTCCTCCTAATTTGTTACTATGAACAGTAACCTTAATCCTTTTTCTTAGCCACGGAATAGCCGAATTTTCCAATCTTCTCTCCCAGCAGGAAATATTCACCATGCGAATACGCCACCAGACCTGACCGGTTCAGCTCAAACTTCCCCTTCTCGTCCATATACGCATCCTCTACCGTGACACCCACAACCTCAGCAAGAAACATATGATGAGAGCCCAGTTCAATGACATCCTTCACCTTGCACTCCATGTTCAGCGGACTCTCTGCGATTCCGGGCGCCTTAATATACTTCGACGGAAGCGGTGTCAGCCCCAGCTCACGGAACTTATCCACGTTCCTCCCGGACTTCACGCCGCAGTAATCCGTGGCAGAAGTCAGTTCCTTCGTCACCAGGTTTATCACAAACTCCCCGGTCTCCTTTATAATATCATAAGAATAACGCTCCGGCCTCACCGAAACAGAAACCATAGCGGGATCTGAACAAATCGTCCCCGCCCAGGCCACTGTAATGATATTGGGCTTCTCCCCCTCCCGCTTGCAGCTCACCATCACTGCCGGTACCGGGTATAACATGTTTCCTGCCTTCCAATTCTGCTTTGCCATCTTACATCTTCCTCTCCAGAAAGCGGTGTTTCCCGCATTTTCTTACATCATGTTCATTTCACTCATCCTGCATAGCCGCCATAACGGAAGGAATAAACTGCTTCTTCCTTGACACAACTCCCTTAAGATACAAGCTGTCCGTTTCCTCTGTCCCGTGAACGGGAAATGCCCGCTCCGCAATCTGGCGTGCATTATCCCCCCGCCAGATCAACTGGGTACTCTCCTCTAAGATATCCGTCAACATCACATACACCATTGACAGCTTCCGCTCCCGCAGCACGACATCCAGATAAGGCAGAAGCTTCTTTCGCACCTCATCCAACTCCTCTTTACTCATGGCACTGATCTGCCCGACGCCAAACTCAACATCCTCCACAAAGAAGGTTTTAAAATCCTGATAAAAAATCTCCTCCGGCGACTTACTCTTAAAATCGCTCCCCGCCTGGAACATATTTTTTGCCAGTGTCTCGATCTCAACCCCGGCAACAGCCGCCAGCGCCTCAGCCGCCATCTTATCCACTGCTGTACAGGTGGGTGAGCGGAACATCAGCGTATCCGAGATAATGGCGGAACACAGGAGTCCTGCGATCTTCGCCGGGATCTCAATCCCCTTCTCCTGATATATCTGATAGATGATCGTGGAGGTACAGCCCAGGGGCTGATTGCGGAAAAAGACAGGCGACATGGTCTCCAGACTCCCAAGTCTGTGATGGTCGATGATCTCTAAGATCTCCGCTCCGCCGATGCCGTCCACCGCCTGGGACTTCTCGTTGTGATCCACCAGGATCACCTGCTTCTTCTTCATATTCAACAGGTTCCGCCGGGAGATCAGACCTACGTATTTTCCGTGTTCATCTAAAATCGGGAAATCCCGATGACGCTCCCTGGACATGATCTCCTTGACATCATCCACATACTCTTCTGTCTCAAAGGTAATAAGACGCTCCCTGCGCATAAAATACTTGATGGGAATACTCTGATTGATCAGACGTGCCACGGTAAAGGTATCATATGGCGTTGTCATAAGAATGCAGCCCCGCTCTCTGGCAAGCTTGCGGATGGTCTGGGAGACCTTGGCATCGGAGCAGACAATGATACAACTGGCGTTCATCTCCAGCGCGCAGAGCTGCACCTCATAGCGATTTCCCAGAATCACCAGATCATCATCCTCAATATACTCCTCCATCATCTCCGGGCTGGCAGCAGCCACCACGACCTTCCCCTTGGTAAAGTAAGCGTGCTCGTTGCCCTCCAGCAGTGTACCAGCCAGCGTCTCGATGATATTCTTATACTGGGTTCTGGCTCTGGACAGGATCTCATTATCGTAGACGTCCATATAGGAAGTAGCGATATCTCCGGTAACGATCAGTCCTTCCAGGCTGTCGTGCTCGTTGGTCACAGGAAGCGTGACTACATTGGCCTCCTTCATCAGCTCCCAGGCCCGCTTCATGGAGATATGACTGTCCACGCCGGGAATCCGGCGGATCTCGATATCCTTAACTTGCGCTCCGACATCGGATACGAAGGCCGGTGCCGGTACCTTGAAATAGTTCAGCACATATTTCGTTTCTTCATTCAACTGCCCTGCCCGCTTGCTCTCGTATATCCCTCCGCCCAGCTTATTCTTTAAATCCGCATAAGCAATAGCTGCACAGATGGAATCTGTATCGGGATTCTTATGTCCTAACACCCAAACCTTTTTTTCCTGATTCAACTGATTATACATCCCTTCTTATAAAAACATTGAAATAATTCCCAGCTCATACAAGATCCAGCCGGCCATAGCCAACAGATTCAGTATACCCACGATCAGCACAGCCCGAAGCAGTCCTCTGGCCGACTTTTTGCGCTCTCCGCCCTGTTCCTTCGCCTCAAGCTTCTCGTTAAGCTCCTCCGCCAGCGCCTGCACATTGCGGTAGCTTTTTACATTTTCCGAATGAACCTTATCTGACAGTTCTCCCTTGCAGACATCCAGCTTCTTCTCAATGCTTCCAAAGCCTGAATCCAGCTTCCTGTTCAGATTCTCCAGGCTGGAAT
>CAKSAI010000380.1 GCA_934434905.1 uncultured Lachnospiraceae bacterium
ATGTCGTCCTCTTCCGGCGTGCGATCCTCCTTGGCGGCAAGGTTCTTACCCGCCGTTTTGACCATGATCTCCATCATGGGGCGGTAGATGCCGTGCAGCTTCTTCACATCGAAGTTGCCTTGTAAGGTGAATACCGGAATATTTGCGGGAACAGCCGTCTTTTCCCGCACGCTGTCCGTCTGTGTTCCGTTCTGTCCCATGCCGATGCCGCAGACGGCGCGCACCTTGTAGCGCCTTGCTACAGCGGCATAGCCCTTAACGGATCCTGCCATGATCCAGCCCAAATAGATAACTTCCGCACCGGCAAAGACCGTTTTCGTTTTCTTCGCTTCGGCAAGAGAATACACCGGAAGCCCTGTTTCGTGGGCCAGCAGCTTTGCATAGTGCTCTGTGCTGCCGGTGTTGGTGGTGTAAATGATTGCGTTCATAAAAACCTCTTTTCAAAAAATAATGCTTTCGTGTTTATATTATGATGTTCCTGCCCTTCTGCAATCGCCGTAACCGTTCGGTTACTATTATTATAGTGACCGAACGGTTACTTGTCAAGGGGTTTTAATAAATTATTTTGAAGCTGCGTTTTTACATTGCGTTGCGTTTTTACTTTTCACTCAAGCTCCGCACCGTAACGGCAAAGCAGGGAGATGATAATAAACATAATACCCAAAACGATACTTGCCGCATTGTCAAAATATATATCCATGGCCGCCGCTTTTTCGACCTTCATAAAACCGGCGATGATTCCCTCGACAATACTGCCGACCACTGCGCAGCCGGTGGGAATTGCAAGTGTCAGAATGCCAAGCCGCAGCAGCTCTTTCGCTCCGGCAAGGGTGAAGGGCGTTCCGGCCTTCAGCTCGTTTTTGAAATAACTTTCCGCAAACTTTGCCAGTACCGCTTCACCGGCGCAGACAATCAGCCATCCGGAGAGTGTGGCGGTAATGCTCTTGATGTTGTAGCCATAGTCATTGCGGATCAGCCCATGCAGGGTGACGCCACCGATTTTGATAAAGCTTCCCTTGCCGAAGCTCAGGCTGAGCAGCCCTGCAATACAGCCGCAGAAGCCGATCACAGAGAGAATAAATGCGATTTTGCTGAGTACCTTTCCGATTTTGGAAAGCGTCTGAATGATTTTAAGTGATTTCATAGTAATTCTCCTCGTTTTGTTTACACTGTTTTCCTGTTTCTTTATTTAATCTCAAGATTTCCGCTTGAAGTTTCGACTGTAAGCTTACTTTCCCCGCTGCCGAACACATACAAGTCGCCCTTTCGTTCATAGGTACGATCTGTAAACAGCTTGCCGCTGTTTGAGGTATATAAGACCTCTGCGCCGCCCTTAGCCAGTGCCAGGTTCACCTTGCCGCTGGAGGTATGAATTGCAGCAGTCGGCACTTCGGTGAGAGCCAATTCAACACTTCCGCTGCTCGTTGTGATCTCAACTGTTTCCGAATTAACGTCGCCCATGGTGACGAAGCCGGAGGATGTGCTGCATTCGAGCTTCTTGGCCGAAACAATGCCAAGATCAACGGAGCCGGAGCTACTGCTCAGATCAACGCTTTCGGCTGTTACTGTACCAAGCTTGGTGCTGCCGGAATGCGCCGCAATCAGAATGTCATTCTGTTCCAACGTATCTACTTTGACAAGTGCAGACGTCGTATGAACGGAAAGCTCGATTCCTTTCGGCACTTCAAGACTTAAATGCTTATCCGTTGCATTTACCTGGATTTTTGCGCCGGACGCACAGAAACGAATTCTCAGCACACCATCATCTATAAGGTAGTGCATGGCAATATCCTCCGATAATTCTCCGCCGCTTTCCCTGACATGAAACTCTGAAGCGTCTGGCTCGGTGATTTCCACTTCGCCGGATCGCCAGTAGACCTCAACAGCCTTTATCACGTCCGCGTTATATGTAAATGCGCCTGTCTGATAGTTTTCGGCGTTGGGATATTCTTCGCCGGTGATATAGTCACCGATTCCGAGCGAGATATTACCGATGTGACACCCTGACAACAGTGCCGCCATCAAGGCACATAGCAGCAATATCGCTTTGTTCAATATTCTTTTATTCATGTTCAACCTCTTCCTTCTTGATAAAAAGTACCGTCTGCGCTTTCATCGAGATTTTTTTGACCTCATAGCCGTGTTCGAGCAGCTCTTTTTTATAGTTCAGAAAAGAATGGTCCAGCGGCACGCCCGCAATTTCTCCGATCTCATCAAAGGTCAATGTCAGTTGTGGCTTGCCGCTTTCGTGTATGTACTTCCAAAGTGTATTGTACTTGCTCACATTCGTTGCCCTCCATGTTGTGATCCTTGAGCTTCTTTTTATGCTTTGCCGGGAGAGAGATTAACCGCCCTTCCTTATCTAAAAAGGGCTTTAAGTCTGACAAATCATATTCCATTTCCGTATCCTCACTATGTAAAATATGCGTTTTGCAATGTCTGTTTTGCAATGAATATTTTAGATTATAGTGACAGAGTGTCACTTTGTCAATAGCTTTCGCGAAAGTTTCCGCCTTCAGGCAGTTCCTACCGAGCCATTAGCAGGTTACTCTACAGAGATGGACGAGATAATGAAGTAATGCAGACGAATATGAAAATTTACTCACTTTGGTTATCTATCATATACGCATTAAACAATTCAAGATATTCTTTTCCAGAAGCCCAGTCGTAATAATCGCCTGATTCATTCATAAAATCAAGTCCGGTGAGTTCGCTCAATGCAACAGCACATATATATTCGTACATTTCATTGTTTGGACTTTTATATAATATGTAGTAGAGTGGCATTTCTGCCTTATCGCCCATGTCAATTACTTCAAGATAAAGTTCTTTTTTAAAAACCCTTACAAAACCTTCGGACAGAATGATTCCTGGATTCTCATCTTCTTCTGCCATTTCTTCATCTACCAGAGACTGAAGTTTTGCGGCAATATCCTGAAGTAACTCAGTATCAAGTTTTTGAATGAATGCGTTTTCATCCAGACCACTAACTGTAATGTCGGACCAGTCTACGATGTACGACGAGTCAGTCTCTATAGGAGAAGTGGCCTCAGTGCTTGTATCCTTAGAAATAGTGTTATTCCATTTGCATCCTGATAACATAATAGCCATTAAGCCTGTTATCAGAAGTAAAGACATACGTTTCATAGTATCACCTCAATATATTCAAACAGCTTAAAGTTTCTTCCCCATTTCAATCCTTACTTCGTGCCGTTCGGGGTCAGCATTTGAGTAAGAATACAGATCAAATCCAATCATATCAAATCCGTTCTTTTTA
>CAKSAI010000381.1 GCA_934434905.1 uncultured Lachnospiraceae bacterium
GCCTTCCACGACAATACGTAGTAAAATGAATATCAAAATACAGCACCACCCATCATCATAACAGGAGGTACAACGATGTTTCAAAAAAGCAACACTTCCAAGATCGTAAAAGGCGTTGGTCTTGGCATCCTGGCACTTTTTGTCCTTATTACGCTATTCAATGGCATTTACGTATTGCAGGAGGACGAATACGCCGTCATACGCACCTTCGGCTCCACCAAAGTGGTGGAACAGCCGGGCATCCAGTTCAAGATTCCCTACCTGCAGCATATGCGCAAGGTCAGCAAGGCCGCTAAGCAGTTTTCCGTGGGCTACGATCTGGATTCCGACATGTCCATCGACAGGGAATCCTTCATGATCACGAAGGATTACAATTTCGTAAATGTAGATTTTTACTTCGAATATCAGATCACGGATCCGGTAAAATACTTCTACGCTTCCGAGGATCCGGAGGAGATTGTCAAGAACCTGGCGCAGAGCTACATACGTGATACGGTAGGCACCCACTCGGTGGATGACGTACTTACCACCGGAAAATATGAGATACAGACCACCGTTAAGACACTGCTTCAGGAGCGCCTGGAGAAGGAGGATCTTGGGATCACCGTCACCAATGCCGTGATCCAGGACGCGGAGGTTCCCACCGCAGAGGTGGCTCAGGCCTTTAAGAACGTGGAGGACGCCAAGCAGGGCATGGAGACAGCCATCAACAATGCCAATGCCGACGCCAACACCCGTCTCCCCAAGGCTCAGGCAGATGCCGACAAGATCATCAAGGACGCACAGGCCAAGAAGGAGGCCTTAATCGCGGATGCAGAGGGCCAGGCCGCCCGCTTCAACTCCCTGTATACAGAGTACATCAAATATCCGCTGATCACCAAGCAGCGCATGTTTTATGAGACCATGGAGGAGGTTCTTCCGGGCATGAAGATCTACATAACCGACGGTTCCACCCAGACACTGCTGCCCTTAGACAATTTCAGCTCCGTCACCGTACAGGGCGGACAGAATACTACAGGAGGTACCTCCAATGACTAAAACAGCCAAAAAGATCACATTAGCCATCATCATCGTTTTTGCGGCGCTGATCCTGTTCAACGCCTCCACGGTAGTCACTCGTCCCGGCGAATACCGGGTTGTCCGCCAGTTCGGCAAGATCGTCCGTGTGGACACCGTTGACAGCCATGCCTACGGCCTGGGCTTCAAGATTCCGTTTATCCAGTCCGACACTGCCATCAACAGCAAGCTGATGCTGTACGATCTGGCGGCCAGTGACGTGATGACCTCCGATAAGAAGTCCATGATCTCCGACTGCTTTGTCCTCTGGCGCATTGAGGATCCGGTGAAATTCATCCAGAAGCTCAGCGGCTCACAGCAGAACGCAGAATCCCGGATCAGCTCCAACGTTTACAACGCCCTGAAAAATGTCATCAGCAGTCTCACCCAGGAGGAAGTGATCTCCGGCCGGGACGGGGAGCTGGCTGACATGCTCACCGAGAATCTTGGTTCCAGCCTGGCTTCCTACGGTGTCAAGGTGGAGAAGATCGAGACTAAGATGCTGGATCTGCCGGATGAGAATAAAGACGCCGTCTATACCCGCATGATCTCCGAGCGTAACAACATCGCAGCCTCCTACACCGCCCAGGGCGAGCAGCAGGCACAGGAGATCAAGAATGACACCGATGAGCAGACCACTGTCATCCTGGCACAAGCTCAGAAAACCGCCGACACCACCATCGCCGAAGGCGAGGCGGAATACATGCGGATCCTAAGCGAAGCCTACAATGACACGTCCAAGGCTGACTTCTACAGCTTTGTGCGACAACTGGATGCCGTCAAGGCAACCTTAAAGAACGGTGAGAACACCATCGTCCTGGATAAGGACTCCCCCATTGCAAAGATTTTCTATCAGATGGATTAAGTCATATAATAATAGACTCTCGGAGGATGCGGAGCGGATGGTCGCCTGCGGAGTTGATTACACCACCGGCAATATTCCGGAATAACGAATCTGTTTTTTCTAAAAGAAGGCGGTCTTTGGAGCACAAACTTCTCTGTGTTTCCAAAAACCGCCTTTTTTAATATTTTCCGATCTTTCCGGCGATCACCCTGGCGATCTTGTAGACGGGATTCTCCATCCTGCGCTTTACCTTCTTTAATTGCTCCGGTATGGCGATTCCCTGAGGACAGCGCTTCTGACATTTTCCACACTGGATACAGTTGGAAGCGCCGGTGGGATTGGTCCGCAGAGCGTTGCACATGAAGTAGGCCTTCATGCCGCTGAAGAAGCTGTCGGTATAACTGGTGTTGTAGGATTGGAAGCACACCGGTATGTCCACACCCTTGGGACAGGGCATACAGTATCCGCAGCCGGTGCAGGGAACCTTTACATACTTGTTAATCTCTGTCTTGATCCGCTCGATCACCTGAAGCTCCTTCTCGCTCATGGATCCCGGCGTGGAATCACCGGCGATGCGGACATTCTCCTCCACCTGCTCCTTATCATTCATGCCGGACAGCACCACGGTGACCTGGGGCTGATTCCACAGCCAGCGCAAGCCCCATTCCGCCGCACTGCGTTTCGGATCGGCCTGCTCCACGATCTTTTTCGCAGAAGCGGGCAATCCCTGCACCAATCTGCCGCCCCGCAGAGGCTCCATGATAATGACCGGAAGCCCTTTCTCGCTGGCATAGAGAAGTCCTCTTCTCCCTGCCTGGGAATGCTCATCCATGTAATTGTATTGAATCTGACAGAAATCCCAATCATAGGCATCCATCAGCTTGATGAAATTCTCCGTACCGCCGTGGAAGGAAAATCCGATATTTATGATCTGGCCACTGGCCTTCTTCTCCGCGATCCACTCCTCGATCCCCAAGAGCTTCAGCCGCTCCCATGCTCCGATATCGTTGAGCATGTGCATGAGATAATATTCCACATGGTCGGTCTTAAGTCGCTCCAACTGCTCTCCAAAATAGCGCTCCATATCCTGGGATGTCTTAATATAGTAGTGCGGAAGCTTGGTGGCGATACTGACCTTGTCACGATATCCTTTCGCCAGGAATGTTCCCAGGGCAACCTCGCTCCCCGGATACGTGTAGGCGGTATCGAAGTAGTTGACGCCCTGCCGGATTGCCAACTCCATCTCCTCCTCTGCCTTCTTCTGGTCGATGGCCGTCCCCTTCTTGGAAAAACGCAGACAACCGTAGCCTAAAGCGGAAAGCTTCTGATGATTTCTGGGATTCTCACGGTATTGCATGGTATTACCTCCTGT
>CAKSAI010000382.1 GCA_934434905.1 uncultured Lachnospiraceae bacterium
GAACTGGCGTCACCATGGCCCTGGTTCCTGCTCTGCGGTGGGCTGCTGCTTGCCATATTCGGTGTGAATGTAATTTGTTTCATAGTGATAAAAAAGAAGAAAACAACGATGGAGGAAAATTAGCATGAAAAAGAGAATGGTGTCAATTTTATTAACGGTAGCTATGGCCGCAACCCTGTTAACGGGTTGCGGCAGCAACAAAGGAAGCGGTTCGGATGGTAAGGTCAAGATCACAGTGCCGGATCGTGTGCTGACAGAACAGGGAGAAAACGCATTTACAAAGCAGAAGCAAGAGGAATTTGATAAGCTTTACGGTGATGAGATTGAGGTTACACATATTCTTCCATATGAGTCGGCAGATGCCAATAATGTGCAGAATCTGACCGCTGTGCTTCTGAGTAACGATTCGCCTGCATATGTAAGCCTTTCTTCTACGATTTATATGAAGGATCTCTATAATATGGGGCTTGTGGCAGATATATCGTCTTATGTGAAGAATGATGAAGAATTTAAAAAGATCCTTCCGAATGTAGTGGAATCCTGCACTTATAGTGATGGAAGCGTTATCGCATACCCGACCACAATCGAGGTTCCGCTGCTTGGCTTCTACAAGGAAGCTCTGATCGAGGCGGGGTATGATCCTGAGACATTCACCTGCAATACATGGGATGCGTATTATGAAGCTGCAAAGAAGATGACGACAGCAGACCGCAAGGGGTCTTCTCTCTATCTGTCCGAATTCTTCTTATGGCCGCAAAACTGGTTCCTTTCAAATGGAGCACAGGTGGCAGTCCAAAACGAAGACGGTACAATTGCTTTGAATTACACAGATGAAAAGGTAGTGCAGACGGTAGAATTTTTAAGAAAATTGTATCAGGAGGGACTGACCAATAAGAATGCGGGGACAGCCAGTACAAATGATATGTTCAGTCTGATGTATGGGAAAGACGTAGCAAGCTTTACAATGTATCCGACATGGATCGATCGCTTTATCGATCAGGGAATCGCCCCGAATGACATTATGCTTACCATGTTCCCGACAGGACCAAGCGGTGAGCGTCAGCCGGTAATGTATGTGTCGGGCGTGGTATTTAACAGCAAGCTGAGTGAGAAAGAATTGGAAGCTGCTTTAAAATATGTATCTTTCATGTATTCGGAAGAGACACAGAATGAGCAGTTTGCGTATCGTGCGGACAACGGAATTTCCAAATTGAGGATTTCTTGTGTGGAAGGTGTGGATTGGACAAAGGGATTAACGGATTTCCCACAGCAATGGACTGATATGATTCAGAGTGCGATGCAGATTGCGCATGATAACAGAGTAAATGCAACCGGATATTCAACATACCTGTCTGCGAAGCTGCCTGCAATCGTTACCGGTACAGACAGCATTGAGAAGGGATTGCAGGAAGCGGAAGACTTGACGAAAAACGAATGGCTTAACGATTACAATGCAAACCTGAATAAGAACTGATAGCAGCAACGAGGAGACGAAAATGAAAGTTCAAAGTAAGAGAAAGCCATTCAAGAAGTGGCTGCATTCACAAGCAGGAAAAAAGTGTATGATGGGTCTCTTGTTCCTGGTTCCTATGATGGCATTGCTATGCGTGTTTCAATACTATCCGATCATGCAATGTATTGTACAATCGTTTTTTCAATATAAAGTGACGGATCTGCCGGGAACCTTTGTCGGAATAAGTAACTATGTATCGATATTGTCATCCGATCTGTTTTTGACTTATTTGGCAAACACCCTCATCCTGTATTTGTTTTTGATCCTTTTCTCGTTTATTGTGCCCATCTTTCAGTCGTTGATGCTGTTTCAGCTGACAAAGACGAGAGGACTGGCAAGGTATATGTATATCTTTCCGACCGGCATTACTGCTTTGGCGGGATTGTCCATCTGGAAATATATCTGGGATCCGGAAGGCGGACTTGCGAACTTCATCACAAGTCATTTGGGATTAGGAACGCACCAATGGCTATACAGCGAATCGCTGGTTAAGTTCTGTCTCCGCTTCCCGGGTATCCTGGGAGGCGGAATGATCGTGGTAATCTATCTGGTTACCATGAATAACATACCGAAGGAACAGTTTGAAGCGGCGAAGATCGACGGTGCGAATGGCTGGCAGATTATCCGGTATATAACATTTCCCGGATTGAAAGGTATGGTCTATCTTCAGTTTTTGATGAGCCTGACAGGAAGCTTTCTGGCATTCGAGGATGTATATATGATGACGAAGGGCGGGCCGGGCTTTTCCTCCACTACATTAGTGATGGGTGCCTATAATAAAGCATTCAAAGAGCAGAACTTTGGTCAGGCCATGGCAATGTCTGTCATCATCATGATATTTACCCTGATCATTACTGGTTTTGTAAACCATATGAAGAACAGGGGGGAGGATTAAAAGATGATGCAGAATAAAAGGAAGAATAAATTGAAGACATCACCGGCAAATCGTGCCTTGAAGCTGGTTGCAGGAGCACTCACCGTTTTATGGATAGGATTGTTGTTATTTCCGATTTATTGGATGGTCGTGACGTCTTTCAGTGTAAATGCGTCTGAGTATACAGAAGAAGTCAGTTTCTTTATAAAAGTGCCGCTGCGTTATACCATAACAATGGATTATACAGAACAGGAGGCGGAGCAGCTGGGCGAAGACGGAATGTATTTACAAGCCAGTTCGTTGCTGTGGCGTATGTATAATTATAAGAAAGCTGATATCGGGAAAGCAATGGTCATTATGACTGTAGAAGGAGAGAAACCGGTCAGCTATTCTCTTACAAAAGCAGACGTTGAGATCAACAAGGAAAAGTATTGGTCGAAGAATATCCTGAATCATACGGATATTGAACGGGTGGTAGATAAGTTTAAAGAGGCGGATATCATTTCTGTAAATACAAATGCAGAATTGCCGGAAGAAGGCAGTAATGCATTTACGGAGGAGATGGCAGCAGATTTTTCGGAAGATGAGGATATTATCGGAACAGTCACGGGATGCACGCAATGTAAGAGCTATGAAAGCATGTTCGAAAACTATAAGATAGCCTGGGCATTTCCGGAGCGTGTTGGCCTTAAGACGGGGCTTTTGCAGCCCATGCTGAATACCATCTTTGTTGCCATAATGATGATCCTGCTCAATATCGTGATCTCATCTGCAGCGGCATATTCTCTTTCCAAATTACTGCCGTGGTCATTGAAGAATAAGATGCAGATATTGATCATGGCATCCGGCATGGTGCCCGGAACGATTATGCTGATACCCAAATT
>CAKSAI010000383.1 GCA_934434905.1 uncultured Lachnospiraceae bacterium
TCGCTGCTTGCCGCCGAAGCTATTGTGTAGTCTGCGGTTGAAGTGCCGGTGTTTGCGCCGTTGAAGCTCCAGGAATAGGTGATAGCGCTTTCGCCGTCGCCTCCCGTTACCTGCGGCTCGAATACAGCAATATTTTCTCCTGTATCCGCCTTCACCGACCAGCTGTTTTCACCAATGACTGTTATCCCTGTTCCGTGAGCTGTGCCTAGGTCCATCTCCCGCTGCTCCGCCTCCGGATATCTACCGGCAGTAATTTTGTAGTTTGAAAACTTTGCTTCTGTCAACGCAGAGCAAAAGCCTACATAACCACCTTTATAATCCGGATATATGACTGTCATCCTGGGATTATCCATATCATTCACATAGATACTGGCCAAGTTGTTTTCATCAATTGTAAGCTTAAGTCTGTTTTTGGATCGTAAATTCACATCAGGCAGGAGAACCGTTTGATCCACACCGCCAAAATCACTAAAAATACGCAAGCCGTCATTAAAGGCCTGTAAGTGTACAGCACTCCATTTTGAACATGTTTTCGGATCATCCACGCCAAAAAGTATACCGGCTGCCCAAAGATCGTTCGATACAAACTCCAGATCCGTTTCGAACTCCAGAGTCTCCGCATATATATCAAAAACGCCAAAATTATTACGACCCGGAAGATTTGCAGTGACATAGCCGTCATCCGGGTTACCATATACCCTGCTGCCACTTGGTACAATAATCCCTTTCACAACGGGCGGAACCTGAGGCGTTCCTTTTAATACTACGTTTGTAAACTGCACCTTGGTAAGTGCGCACATCAGCCCCACATATCCGCCGATGTAATCAGCGTAGCTTCCCTCCACATTCGGCGTCTCCATATCATTAACATAAAACCGGAAGGTTGTTCCTCTTACCACCAGCTTTAAATGCATCTTTTGGGTCACATCGATCCCTGCAAGACTTCCGCCATAATTCAGTCCTGCCTGGTCAGTCTTCCGGAACATCCACGTATTCCCCCGACCGGGATTTACATGAGCCGCCATAAAGTCTGCTGTCGGTCTGTCCTTATCAGGTATGCCAAAGGCAAGTCCTAATGCCCAGTCTCCATCCAGGACCTGCGCATCGGCCTCCAACGTAAAGCTTTTCATATAATAGGGGATAACAAGCATATTATTATCATTAATGTTGTCCAATATCCAGCCTTCCGACGCGTTTCCTGTTCCTGAAGAACCTTCCGGAATAAATGCTTCATCCAGTGCCTTGTCTTCCTGGAAATCATTTCCAACAGTTATATTTTTCAGGCTCATAGGCTGCCCCCATTCATAAAAATAGCATTTGGACGCCCCTGTAAATTCATCCCCGAAAGCTGCATAATCATAGTTCAGCACCAGCTCTCCTTCTATATAGATATAGAGCTTTTCCTCGTCCCATTTCACCTGCCAATGAGCCCAATCATCCGGAGCCAACACATTTTCCAAATTTACGTATGTCTTATACTCTCCATTCCGACGCAAGCGGACGGCATTTGCATCCGCGCGATAATCCGCAAACCACTCTGCTCCACCTGCTGCACACAGAAATATTCCGCTGCTTGCCTCACCCCAGCGGGTTACATTATAACGCATATCCGCCTCCACAGATGTTACGTTTTTCAGACTGCCACTATACGTCATCTTCATATTATCATGCGTGCTATCTGCGGTATATACCGTTTTTCCGTCCTCTTTCGAAACAATCCAACCTTCAGAATCCCACAAGGAAACATCCCAATCCTCGTTCCCCGCTTCCACAGTAAGAAGCTGATACGGAAGTATCGACAATACCAATGCCACTACCAAAACCACCGAAAAAAAGAACTTTCCCTTCGTCCATCTACTACATTTTTTCATTTTCATCTTCCTCCTTTTTCACTCTCTATCTTCACATTCTTAAACGCAATCCCCGCTTTGTACGAGCACAACGCAATCTGTCCGCTCAAGAATGCATTTGAGTCATAATAATCCATCACCGGCTCATTCATATCATCTATATAAACACAGATATGATTATTTTCCATCACTACTTTGATTTTATGATACTCGCCCTTTTCAAGTTCTGCGCTCACCAGGTCTAAAGTATCCATACCATAGTTGTAACGGTTCAGTGTGATCTGATCGTTACGGATCGCCAGATAATATCCCTGCAATGATTCTGTCACCTGTGCCGAAGAGATCGAATGATTTTTGGCGCGAAGCAGGATTCCGCCGTCATACATAGACGCGTCCTCCAATAATGCCACGTCCACCTCCAGCGAAAAGTCTGTCATCTTGTCATCACCGGCATAGGCAAATGCGGTATCACCGGCCTTTGTCACATGTGCTCCGTCCGCGATCTTCCAGTTGCCCACATAAGACCAGCCTTTTTCGTTCATTTCATTCATCGCATTTTCATAGGTGATCCTGGTGGGATTGGTCGGCTGCATTTCAAAGGTCTGTACTTCCAGCCTGCCCTCGCATAGCCTGATCTTTACCGTGTGGTTTCCGGCTGTTAAGGGGAACTCACCAAGCATCAGTTTTACATATTGCGCATCTGCGCTTCCTGTCTTCGGAACAGTAAATGTATAGATATCTTTTTCGTCTACAATGACCTGAAGCTTTGCACCTACAGACTCTGCTGTTACAGTGCCCGCCAATCCATAGTAGGATTCTTCCGTGGCGTTGACTGCATATTTCACCCAGTCATTTGCTGTATCAAGGACAAGCGCCGACATCGCATCCGTCTCATTTTTCACAGTGTTTTCCGCCTCATTTTGGCGAATGCCGCCCTCTGTAACCTTTGCATTTTTAATAGACCAGCCGCGGTTTTCACCCTTCAGGTAATGCACTGCCGGAAATGCCGAGGGAAGATTCTTCACTGCTTCAAAATCGCTCGTGCCATAGGCGTCATTGGTAAATGCCGTATAGGAATAGGCTGCCTCACCCTTCACACCGATCTTACCGGCACCGATTCCGTCCGCGGATGCCCTAAGCTTCTGCATGCCATCCACATATACTTCCAGCTTATCAGCGCCTTTTTCCACGCGGATGGTATGAAGCTTCGCTGCTGCCACCCCTGCAACACCCCCCGCCTGTACTTCTTTCTCCTTGCCGTCTTTTACAGTGAGAAGCGTCACGGTTTCGTCTGACAGCAGCTTGCAGCCGGAGTCCCGAATGGTATGATACAGCCGCTGCTGCACCTCCGGCGGCAAGTCCAGTTCGTGATTTCCTGTGCAGAGATAGGTGGGGCTTATTTTCGAAAGTGCC
>CAKSAI010000384.1 GCA_934434905.1 uncultured Lachnospiraceae bacterium
AGATGGTTCCGTAAAGGAATACGAGAACGCAAAATCCATTTACGACATTGCCCTTGATATCAGCGAGGGCCTGGCACGGGCCGCCACGGCAGGCGAAGTGAACGGCGAGGTGGCTGACCTGCGCACCGTCATCGACGCGGACTGCGCGCTGAATATTCTGACAGCCAATGACGAGAAGGGCTTAGCAGCTCTGCGTCACACCACATCTCACGTGCTTGCAGAGGCGGTGAAGCGGGTGCGCCCGGAGGCAAAGCTTGCCATCGGTCCATCCATCGATACCGGGTTTTATTATGATTTCGATACAGAGCCTTTTTCCAGAGAGGATCTGGATAATATTGAGAAAGAGATGAAGAAGGTCATCAAGGAAGGCGCAAGGCTGGAACGCTTTACGCTTCCGAGAGAAGAAGCCATCAAGTTCATGGAAGAGCGGCAGGAGCCTTATAAAGTAGAGTTGATCCGGGATCTTCCCCAGGATGCGGAGATATCCTTCTACCGCCAGGGAGAATTTGTGGATCTCTGCGCAGGCCCGCACCTGATGAGTACCAGAAATATCAAGGCATACAAGCTGATCTCATCCTCCATGGCATATTGGAGAGGAGATTCCAACCGGGCGCAGCTTCAGCGAATTTACGGGACAGCCTTTGCGAAGAAGGAAGAGCTGGATGCATATCTGGAGCACTTAGAGGACATCAAGCGCCGGGATCACAACAAGCTGGGCCGGGAGATGGAGCTGTTCACCACCGTGGATGTTATCGGACAGGGACTGCCTCTGCTGATGCCCAAGGGAACCAAGATGATCCAGACCATGCAGCGTTGGATCGAGGATGAAGAGGAGAAGTGGGGCTATGTGCGCACGAAGACTCCGCTGATGGCAAAGAGCGATCTCTATAAGATATCCGGTCACTGGGATCATTATAAGGAAGGAATGTTTGTACTGGGAGACGAAGAAAAGGATAAGGAAGTGTTTGCACTGCGTCCTATGACCTGTCCCTTCCAATATTATGTATATAAGGCCAGCCAGAAGTCATATCGTGACCTGCCGCTGCGCTATGGTGAGACGTCTACGTTGTTCCGAAACGAGGATTCCGGCGAGATGCACGGATTGACAAGAGTGCGTCAGTTTACCATCTCCGAGGGACACCTCATTGTAAGACCGGATCAGATGGTGGAAGAATTCAAGGGCTGTATTGCGTTAGCACAGAAATGCCTGCGTACCCTGGGACTGGAGGAGGATGTAACCTATCATTTGTCCAAATGGGATCCTGCCAACCGGGATAAATATATCGGAGAACCGGAGGTCTGGGAGGAGACGGAGGGACATATCCGTTCCATCCTGACAGAGCTTGGCATTCCCTTTGTGGAGGATGTTGGCGAGGCAGCTTTCTACGGGCCTAAGGTGGATATCAATGCCAAGAATGTATATGGCAAGGAAGATACCATGATCACTGTTCAGTGGGATGCCCTGCTGGCGGAGCAGTTCGATATGTACTACATCGACCAGAACGGCGAGAAGCAGCGCCCTTATATCATTCATCGTACCAGCATGGGCTGCTATGAGCGGACGCTGGCCTGGCTCATTGAGAAGTACGCAGGCAACTTCCCCACCTGGCTCTGCCCGGAGCAGGTGCGTGTGCTGCCCATCTCAGATAAATACAACGATTATGCCAACCGCATTCTGGCGGAACTGAAGGAGAATGGCATTCTCGCCACTGCAGACCTTCGCTCCGAGAAGATCGGCTACAAGATTCGCGAGAGCCGTATCCAGAAGGTGCCCTATATGCTGGTGGTAGGCCAGAAGGAGGAAGAGGATAACACCGTTTCCGTCCGAAGCCGTTACCAGGGCGATGAAGGCGCCAAGCCGCTGGCTGAGTTCATCGATGCCATTTGTAAGGAAATCCGTACCAAAGAGATACGGAAGGTTGAAACAGAAAAAAATGAATAAATACAGAATGATTGGGTCATAATACACTCTGAATAGAAGAAAAGGAGTGATGATTATGACCCAATTAAAATGTTCAGCCCAAACCTGTATGTACAACGAAGATCACTATTGCTGTAAAGGCGACATCATGGTAGAAGGAAGAGATGCCACAGAGCCTTCCGCCACCTGCTGCGCCAGCTTCCGGGAGCGTACCGGGGAGCGTGCAAGCAATTCCGCCGGAAGTCCCTGCAGGGAAATCGACGTGGACTGCGAAGCTGTACAATGCAGCTTTAATGATTCCTGCAAATGCTCCGCCAATGCCATTGGAATCGCTGGTTCCCATGCCTGCCAGTGCGAGGATACGGAATGCTCCAGCTTCGTATGTGAGAAGGAGTAGGCAGTCACTGTTCATAGAGCTCTGCGATTGGTTTTTGTTTGATTATAAAAATTGTAACAGTTCAGTACGCGCCATTCGCAAAGGCACTTACAGTGCTTTGTCGCTGCTCCGCAGCTAACTTTGCTCATAAAATGGCGCTCACCTCATCGCATATATCACGTACTTATTCATGCGAGCACAAGGTGAATTGCCGTATAGCGGCAAGAGAAGGTGGCCTGGGCCATGATTCGCCCGTGATATACGCGATGGCTGAACTGTTTCTAAAAATTTCATAATTTTTCCACTTGTTATTTCATATCGCAAGCAGTACAATGAACCTGTTGCACGGTAATCTTTCATTGGAGGCTTTTCATGCGTAAAAAATCACATATTTCACTTGCAAAATACATCGTAGACAGTTTAAATGAACAGAATCTGCAAAAGCATAAAAAGGCATTCTATCTGGGAAGTATTCTCCCGGATTGTAAGCCGTCTTTTTTGACAACCAGACATGAGATACAGGAAACCTTCGACCAGGTGGAGGAAAAGATCCGTCGTCTCTCCAGTGGGGAGAACGTTAAGAATCTGAGGGTATATTTTCGGGATCTGGGGCAGGTGATCCATTATGTGGCGGATTATTTTACTTTTCCGCACAACCGTAATTATACCGGAACACTGAAGGATCATTGTACCTATGAGAAGCGGTTGAAGCAGGGCCTTAAGGAATATATCCGAAGCGGGGAGGCCGCCAGAAACAGTGAGAAGGCCAGAAGGTTTCGTTCCCCGGAGGCTATCTGCGAATTCATCCGGCGGGCGCACGAGGCCTATATGAGCCGGAGGACGAATGTGGAGCGGGACTGCCGCATGATCGTGGCACTTTGCCACCAGGTGGTGGAGGGAATTATCCGTCTTTTTGGGGAACAGAACGGCAGATATTTGTCGGGAATGGCTCTTGCAGGA
>CAKSAI010000385.1 GCA_934434905.1 uncultured Lachnospiraceae bacterium
GGATATGATCGTCATGTGGATGAGTCAGAAGCCAGAGATCCACCACCGGCTCCGGTCCTCCCAGTTCGATAAGCTTCTCCTGCAGGTTCTCTGCCTCCGCCGTATTTCCGCCATCAATTACCACCAGTTTTCCTTCCCTGGTTCTAAGAACATAAGACATGATCTGCCTGTGCTTCTGCTCCGAAAGCATATATAACATTGTCTGCATATGCGAATCTCTCCCTTCTTGCTGTTCCTGTGGTCTTGCTGCGCTTACTTTTTCACAGAGAAGTCAATAAATGCCGGAAAATGGTCGGAGCCGGACAGCGTGCAGTTATCCACAACCACACCATACACATTCAGCTGTATATTGTCCCCGTTTTTTAAGAGGATATGATCCACAGCCGTACCAAAATCCTTCACGATCTCATCCGATATTGGCGGATACATTCCGTTAAAATCCAGATTGTCCAGAATTGCATATCTCGGGTAATCGTGGTGTGGCCGGATCTTGGAGGAGAATTCCGATGCATTCAGGGATACGTCCAGGAACCCCGCATCGGTCACATAATAGGTATAGCTGTTGCTTGTCATCTTCGTATTAAAATCTCCACCCAGTATCACCGGTACATTGTACTTCTCAATCAGCGGATTCAGAATCTCCATCATCTCTCCGGCCTCTGCCACGCGCACTTCGTCATCCTGCACGCAGAGATGGGAGGATACTACCAGGAAGCGGTCGCCCGCCGCAGATTCAAACAGGCACCATGTCATGGACTTGGATGCAATATCGAATTCGCTGGAGCTCCGGTACTGGTTCTTATAATTCAGATACCCGCTCTCTATGGGTGTCATCACATCCTTCCGGTAGAAAATCGGTGTCATGTTAATATCCATACTGTTGTCTGCAGCCACCTCCAGCTGTGCATACCCAAGATCTCCCAGGAGAATCGTAAAATCATATTCCCCGGCCCACTCTGCCTTTGACTTGTCCCGTTCCTGCATGCCTATGATGTCCGGCATATACTGCGCTATCATCTGCGCCTGTAAGTAATTTCTCTGGCCCCCCTTGTCATTTTCCGATGTCGTGGAGCTCTCGAACAGTACATTATAAAACATAAAACGGTACTCCCCGCCACGGGTGTAAGCATATGCATCCGACGCTTCTTCCTCTGAGAGTCCGTCCAGATAATCCCCGGTCCATTCAAAATCTCTCGCAAAAACACACGCGCCATTTTCTTCATATGTGCTCCTGATATAATCAAGAATCGCCTCAAACCCATAATAAGAACCAATCCGGCATGTGACTGTATTATCCTCCACCCGGATTTGCGCTTTGCCGCCGCTTACATTCTCATCATCTGTCTCAATGATTCGAATCTGCAGACCGTTTCCATCCGCATCATTGATATCGCCACAGTCCGGCGCCACCCCGGTCAGCTCCTCTACTTCTTCATACAGACGATACGCATAGCGCCTTGACATGAAATCAGACTTATCGTATACGATCCTGCATTCCGCAAGGTTTATCTCCTTCGGCGTGCCGGTGTCATTCGCACTCCCTTGCCCTGACGATCCGCTGCACCCTGCGGTCAGGAGACCAACCCCCATCAGAAGAAGCAGCAGGAATCCGGATAATTTCCTTTCTTTTTTCATCTTCCCTCATCCTCCTTCGTATTCTCACTTTGTCTTTCCGTTGGATATAAGCTGATCTTAGACTACCGCAGCCCCTTTCAAATAGCAAGAGACACTTTTTTTCTGTTCCTTGGAAATATTGCACTCAGGTTCCAGATTTTGAAAAAAATGCCCTCTACGCCGGCAAATACAAGCTTTAAATAAATTATATAAAAAAGCACCTACCAATTGATAGATGCCTTCATACGATATTCTGCTTTACTCATGCAACATTTTCAGATATGTGTCCAATCTTGCATTGATATATCCGGCAAACAGATTTTCCATTGCAGAAAGATTATGCTTTACATGATACTCATCAAATGCATTATAATACGCCATTCTGTCTGTAAACTTGATATCCATCGGCGGGTATCCCGCTTTCATCAGTTCCAGGTTTACTAAAAGTCTCCCGGTTCTTCCGTTCCCATCAATAAATGGATGGATTCCCTCAAATTCAATATGGAATCTCGCCAGTTTTGTTACGATGTGTTCCTTGCTTTCCGCATAACGCTGTAAAAGCTGCTCCATATTCGGTGCAATCAAATATGGCTGCACCGGTTCGTGCTTTGCTCCCATAATGCGGACAGGAACTCTGCGGTATACACCCCGGTCATCCTTTTTGTCCGCAAGAACAAGATAATGAATCTGCTTAATAATACTTTCACTTATCGGAACATTCTCTTTTACAAGATCAGAAATAAATTCAAATGCCTCTTTGTGTCCCACCGCTTCCATGTGGTCTTTCAATGGTTTTTTGTCGATTGTAAGGCCTCTCAGCACCAAATCTGTTTCACGCAGGGTAAGAGTATTTCCCTCAATGGCATTAGAGTTATACGTGTATTCCACAACAAACTCTTCATTCAGCCTTTCAGCCTCACCCTCTGTCAGCGGTCTGCAGCTGTCCAGTTCTTTCTTCTTTCGGTCAATCAGCGAAAGGATGCTTTCTTTTGATTTATATCGTCCATCCGCAGGTTTATTTGCATCAACTGGAATTTTCCAACCACGCCCTTCCTGATAAGCGCCTGGGATTTTGCCTTCGGAACAAAGAACTCGTATTCTTCTATCGGAAATGCCCCATTTCTCAGCAGCCTGTTTCACAGTCATAAACATAAGAATTCCTCCAATCTGATACCTAGTATACCCCTTTAGCGGAATAATATCAACAATATCGGAATAACATTGTGTAAATTATCGGAATAATAGGCGGTTCGCGCAGTGGACCACCTACTATTCCGTATAATACTGCGCCTGCGCGTTCCAAAGCTCGGCATATTTGCCGCCGCTTTCCGCCAGCAGTGCCTCATGGGTGCCGCGCTGGACGATGACGCCTTCGTTGAACACAAGGATCTCGTCACAGAAGCGGCAGGATGCCAGTCTGTGACTGATGTAAATGGCGGTTTTGCCGCCGGAAATCTCATTGAACTTCCGATAGACCTCATATTCGGATACCGGGTCGAGTGCCGCCGTGGGCTCATCCAGCACGATGAAGGGCGCATTTTTGTAAAGCGCTCTTGCAAGGGCAATCTTCTGTGCCTCGCCGCCGGAGATTTCCACGCCCTGCTTGTCAAAATCCTGATACAGACTCGTCTCCAGACC
>CAKSAI010000386.1 GCA_934434905.1 uncultured Lachnospiraceae bacterium
TTCCCGGCGATGCCGACTTTTTGATCTCTATCGGAAAAAGCACGCCATTTTGGTAAATCAACAGGTCAATTTCCTTTTGATCCTTATCCCTGTAATAGAAAATAGGCGGCTCTTTTCCTGCGTTCAGATAACTCTTATAGATCTCCGAACAAACATAGCTCTCGAAGAACGCCCCGGACATTGCACCTCTTTCCAGTGCTTCAGGATTTCCCCATTTCAAGAGATATGCTGCCAGGCCGGTGTCCAGAAAATGGATCAGCGGCATCTTTACAACCCGTTTGAGCGCATTGTTGTGATACGGCTGCACAAGAGCGATGATATGAGACGACACCAAAATAGAAAGCCATTTCTTTGCTGTTGGAGCTGAAATACCTGCGGCACTTGCCAGTTCCTCATAGACGACAGACTTTGAAGTCTGCGCAGCAACAATCGTCATAAAATTGTAAAATTGCATTTCATCCGCAACCTGTGTCAAGGCCCGAATATCCCTTTGCAGATAGGTATCAACATAGGAACGGTAATAAGTCTCCCAATCCACATTTTCGTCTGCATAAAGCTCCGGCATGGAACCTTTGAAGATCCTGCGGTAGATCTCATTTAAGTCTTTTTTGCTTCGTACAGACAGGCGCTTCATAAGTTTCTGTGCATCCGTTTGGAAAGGCTCGCTCGGCTCTTGGTAAATTTCCGCGTCGGACAATCCCAGCAAGTTCACAATTCCGACCCGTCCGGCCAGACTTTCGCTGACATTTTTCATAAGACGGAAAACCTGTGAGCCCGTGATCCAGAAGTCACCTTTCCTTTTGGAACGGTCGACGCTCATTTTGATGTAGGGCAACAGCTCTGTTGCATATTGGATCTCGTCGATCAGTACTGGCGGTGAATACCTTTGTAAAAACAGGGCAGGATCGTGTTTTGCCAGGTATCTTACATCAGGATCATCCAAAGTAACATATTTGCGTTCTATCCCTTCACTTCGCTGTGTTTCTGCCAGCCTTTGCAGCAAAGTCGTTTTTCCGACCTGTCTGGAACCCGTCACCAGCAACACAGGAAACATTTTGGACACCCGTGCAATCGTATCTTCAGCAGCTCTTTTAATATATGCCATGACAATCTCTCCCTTCGGTTATAGTATAGTCAAATTCAGTTAGAATATTCGTCCAAACTAAACTGCAATTTTATTATAGCCAGATTTTGGGGGATTGTCAACAGCATTCGTCAATAGAAAGAATTCACCCGCAAAGCACCGACAATGCAATTCATACCTTTGCAGGCGTGGAATTGCGCCTTGCGTGTGCAGAGCTTATGGAGGCACACAGGGATATGTAATCGGTACTGACGGCACTCTGATCTTGCCGGATGGTACATCACCAAAAATGTCAGTCCCCACAGCGCTTGTTCCTCTCTGTCCAAAGTGCGGTAAACCGATGAGTATGAATCTCCGGTCAGACGACACTTTTGTTGAGGATGAGGGCTGGCACCGTGCGGCTGGTCGATATTCAGATTTTCTCCGCAGGCACAAAAATATGAAAGTTCTGTTTTTGGAACTGGCAGTTGGCTACAACACGCCAACCATAGTTAAGTATAGCTTCTGGCGTATGGTTCATGACTGGGAAGATGCCACTTACGCCTGCCTCAACTATGGAGAAGCATATGCCCCCGATGAGATCAAAAAGAGGTCTATCTGTATCAATGGAGATATTGGAGAAATCCTGACCCAGCTTTAAGAGATTAACTTTGCATACGCCCCACCTTTATCCACCCCAGATCACGAGGTCGCAATGACTGCGAACCTGACAGGCATCAAAATAGTGCTCCTCCCTTGGAACCCATACGGTTTGGAACGCTTCAAACGTGGATGGGTTGCGCCATTCTATCTTCTGTACGCTTTGAAAACGGAAGATAGAAGTCGTCCATGTGAACCACATTACATTCCAGTACGGATCGGAGCTTTCCGGCAAGCGTTGTTTTGCCGGAAGCGCACCGACCGTCAATGGCAACAAGAAAAGGACCGCGTGCCTCCTTCTGCACCAAGCGGAGCAATACTTCATAGCTACCCATTGGCAACAGCCTCTTCGGAGGTGGTACTCTTAAACTTCACCAGACCGCTCTTATTAAGCGCTACCATCAGAGCCGGAATCAGCGTGAGCTGTATAACGATTCCGGGAATAGCGTTCAAAACTGCGCCCGCCATAAATGCCTGCCAAGTAAACGCGTTACCTGCTACCCCAAGCAAAACAACCTCGGCTGTACCCCACACAATACGTCCGGCCAGCATGGCGATGATCATCGACCGATACAGGGCAATCACGCACTGCCATTTGGAGCGGTTATACAGGAATCCCGCCACAAAGCCATACGTCGCCAGCTCAAAAGTCATGGCAATGGCAACCGGATACAGAGGCGGCATTCCAAAGAGGAAAGACCGCATCAGGGGAAGAATTGCGCCCACTGCAAGTCCGTACTGCCAGCCACAGATCAGACCGCACAGAAAAACCGGAATGTGCATAGGAAGCAGCATATTCCCGATTTGCGGGATGCTGCCGGTAATCATGGGCAAAATAAGCCCGATTGCAACAAACATAGCGGAAAGAGTTAGATTTTTCGTTTTCTTATTCATTGTTCACCTCATTGATCAATGCTTACCAAATTGTGCTTCCTTTTCGAATCAGTCCTACCGTGGTATTGTAATACCAACGAAAGAAAAAAGCAACCTTTCGTAACGAAAAACCTTTTCGCCTTAATATTTCATGCCATTTTAATTTTCAGGCCTGAGTGATCCATAATAATAAGATGATGTTGCTCCGCCATCAATCAGGAATGTAGATCCTGTATAGAATTGTGATTCCCGCTACGCCTATGCCGGAAACAAAGAGCAGAGCGATCCAAAGATCCATCATGCTGTTATCGCCGGTTTTGGGAGAAATCGGTGTGCCGGTATTGCCGGTCCTCGCTGATGCAACGGCATAGTATCCCCCTTTTTCAATGGTAAAGGATATTTTATTGCCACCGCTTTTTGAAGCAAGCTGCGATACCCTTCCGTCTGCGGAAATCTCGGCTGCTTTGAGCGTACCGTAGCCATTCATCAAGGCGACGCTCACCTCAAGCGCCATATTCACGTCAACACGAGTTCCGTATTCGTCTATAAAATAAATATCATAAAACCAAAGATCGGTTCCGAGATCCGTTGTACAGTCCGAAATCCACTGATA
>CAKSAI010000387.1 GCA_934434905.1 uncultured Lachnospiraceae bacterium
GATTCTTGGTTCACTCCTTTCTGCCAACGGCAGGAAATATCTATATAAAAAAGTGCCGGCAGGGAAAACACCGCGCCTAATTCAGCGCAATGCCATCTACTACCGGCACCGATTACAAAAATAACAGCGTATGCTTATATAGCATAAAAATCATTTACGATGTCATTATAATACTATATCTTGTGGTTGTCAATATGGATGATTATCGAGAACCAAATGAGCATCATGCGACAATCTGGAAGTTATCTGTTAATGGTCCAACTATCATTTTCAAAAGCAGGACAACTTTTATATGCATCTGATATTTTATTATGCCTCCTAAAATCCAGATTTGTTGGCCGCCACTTCCACATTCTTTCCGCTGAAAGCGACACCATATTTATAAATGGTTTTAATACCATGCGCCAGCATTTCGGTGTCATATTTTTTATCCTCAATCTGGTTGAGCGCGGTTTGTGACAGCTTCTGCAAATGTTCGGTATCGCAATGTTTTTCAGCTTTAAGCTCGATGATGATGCCAGGAAGGGTAGGTGTTTTGGGAGCAAGCTGGATGTCATAGCGGCCATCACCGGATTCCCGATTTGAGGTGGTGTAGGCATTGCCAAGCAGTGCGCACAGACCGAGGACAAAGCCGTGATAGAAGTTCTCTCCGGCAGTATCAAAGCTGCTGACGCTCTGGGTCAGCAATGTTTGAATCTGTTGCTGCAACTTAGCCTCGTCGCCGGAATAGAGTGCTTCCTGAA
Organism: uncultured Lachnospiraceae bacterium; assembly: GCA_934434905.1. GTDB lineage: Bacteria > Bacillota > Clostridia > Lachnospirales > Lachnospiraceae > 14-2. The sequence goes on from CAKSAI010000387.1 coordinate 744, forward strand.
TGGCAACAACCGTAGTCTGCGGCATCATGGCATTCAGGTGACTCAGAATTTCTTTGTTGTACACATAGGTGATTTCTCGGTTGGGAAGAGCAACGTGACAGAGGTAATCTCCGCTGATAGAGGTTTCTGCTTTTACGACCTTGAGATAGCCGGACACAAGCAGGAAACTGTAAATGGACGATGGATTATTTTGCAGCTGCGGATAAATGACGCTGGTATCCACATAAGTTGCAACGGTTTTCCCTTGCAAAAGATCTGTCAACTGTGTATAGATATTTTTATCCGCCTGCTCCAGAACTTCGGAAATGACATCGTTGTTGCTGGTGGATAGCCAGTAAGGACGCGCTTCACATCCTGCGCTGAAATAGTTGATAACCGACCAAGGATTATAAATTTCGGCATCGCCAAAACGATAGCCATCGTACCAGTCGCGCAGTTCGTTGAGTTTATCGGAAGCACCGTAATAGGCGGCCATCTTTGCAACTTCATCTGCGGTGAAGCCGAAATAGGTGCTGTACTTCTTGTCCAGCACAGAATTGACAACCAGGTTATTCAGTCCGCTGAAGATGCTTTCCTTGGCTACTCGCAGGATGCCGGTCAAGAAGCCAAAGGCCAAGCTGCGATTATCTTTGAGACCGCCGGAGAAAAGCCCCCGCATGAAAGAGACGGCATCATCGTAAAATCCCATCAGATGCCCCTGCTGAATGGGCGTGTCATACTCATCAATGATAATGACGGCAGGGCAATTATAGTGCTTGTACAGCATGGAAGAAAGCGTTTTGAGGGAAGAAATATAATCGGTGCTGTCAGCGGTCCCGGAAACAATGCGCTGATAAACGGTTTTCTCGAAATCATTGCAAGCGGGGCTGGCGGCAAGGTCGGCGTGGCGCAAATACTCTTCACCAATCAACCGGGTAAGGTGGTTGTATGTTTCTTCCCATGTGTTCCGCTTGACGTCTTTGAACGTCAGAAAGATGACAGGGTACTTTCCTTGATAATCCCGATATTTCTGTCCGCAAGCCCAGATAGCTTTGTTGGCAAAGTATTTAGCGGTATCTTCATCTGTCTTTTCAAAGAAGACACGGAGCATATCCATATTGAGCGTTTTGCCGAACCGTCTGGGGCGCGTAAACAGCGAGACCATGGGACGCTGATCCAAAAAGTCTTTGATCATCAGCGTTTTGTCGACATAATAGTATTCTGTCGATGCAAGGCGGTAATCCGAAATGCCGACAGGGAGAGGAAGATGTGCAGGCATAGCGGATTTTTTGTAAGCCCCTGTACGCACACGAGCATCGACCGGTTTCTCTGCATTGACAGGAATCTGCCAACTGCCATTTTCCTTGCTTGCACCGGGAATCTTACCTGCCGAGCAGAGCGTAGTAACTCTCCTTGTACTGATTCCCCACAAGGTAGAAGCATCTTTTGCGGACATCATGACCATAATCTAACGCCTCCTCGTCTTTATTGAATTTATTATACCATCTGTTCGGAACAATGTCAAATCACATCGGAACAATGTCGCAGCATGGGTCTAAAGTGTTCCTTTTGTGCTTTTTGACTTGGCTTAATAAGTGTCCAGCATAATCTGCTGCCGCATATAGAGGTTTGCCACCGCCGTGATGACCTCGCGGCCGCAACGGTACTCTCGGACAGCCTGTGCAAAGTTGTCGCAGTTCAGGTCATTGTCATCGTACAGCTTGTCCAGCACATCGTAGCCGTCCTTCAGGCGGCGGATGTCCATTTCCATGCACTTGATAATTTCCGCGCACGAGAGCGGTGTCTGCCGGGCAAGGCGGATGACTTTTTTCTCGCAGGCGCTACGGGCATCAACGTGGAACAGGCGGCGGGTGATTTTCCAAGAGATGCCCTCCAAAAACGTCAGTTTGAGGAACGACAGCACCCGCAGCGGCCATGCCGCACCGATGGGGATGATAAAGCGGCAGGAGAGCAAATCATATAGCGCATCATAATCGGTATCCCCGGTGCCAACCACAATGAGCCCGCGAACTAGCAGGCGCTGCACACAGTCCTGCCAGCTGCGGTGGATGGTGACATTGGAACTGCTCGCCATCTTCTCGTAGAAGCTGCTGATTTCCTCTTCCCGCAGGATGCGCCAGTTGAGGATAGACCAAAGCATGAACTCCTGTACATCGACCTCGTATTCTTTCTCGCAGACGATGATGACCGGGCGGGTGCCTTCTTCGGTGCAGCAGGGGATATAACGACCATTGGCAGTATAGAGCATTTTCATAAAAGTTTCCTCCGATAATTTCGGTTTTTACTGTTGAGATGATGATAAATCACTTATGGGATGTGGCGGCATTCTCGCAGATGCGGATGATTTGCTCGCAGCGGTAGTCGCCGCACTTGGCGATATGTACCTGATCTCCGGGCAGTCCCATCTGCGTTTGCAGCCAGCAGTAACTCTGGTCTCGGTTCATGCCAAGCTG
>CAKSAI010000388.1 GCA_934434905.1 uncultured Lachnospiraceae bacterium
GATTTACCTTTGGTCTTACCTGTATCGGTCTGGTGCGTGAGATCCTGGGTGCCGGACAGATCTTTGGCTTCCAGATACTTCCGCTTGCAGAGGATGGAGGCTTAGGCTATACGCCCATCACCATCTTCGTATTGGCACCCGGTGCGTTCTTTGTACTGGCTGCATTGGTAGCCATTATGAATATCATCCGGGCAAAAGCGGAGAAGAAGGGCAAGCCGCTTCCGGCCGCCCAGGGATGCCTGGCCGGTGACTGTTCTGCCTGTGCACAGAGCGGAATCTGTACCGGGAAGCTGAATGCAGAAAAAACTGCTGTGGCAGCGAAGAAAGCTGCTTCTATCGTTGCGAAAGACAGAGAGGAGGCTGGAAACAAATGAAAGAATTACTTATTATCATCATCAGTTCCGCCATCGTCAATAACGTAGTGCTCAGCCAGTTCCTTGGGTTATGTCCCTTCCTTGGGGTTTCCAAGAAGGTTGAGACAGCCGCCGGCATGGGCGGAGCGATCATTTTTGTTATCACGCTGTCATCCTTCATCACCAGCCTGATCTACAAGTTCATCCTGGTGCCCAGCCATTTTGAATATCTGCAGACCATCGTATTCATTCTGGTGATTGCAGCTCTGGTGCAGTTTGTGGAGATGTTCTTAAAGAAGCTTATGCCGCCGTTATACAATGCGCTGGGCGTATACCTTCCGCTGATCACCACTAATTGTGCGGTGCTGGGCGTGGCGCTTAAGAATGTGCAGAAGGATTACGGTATTTTAAGCAGCGTTGCCAACGGTTTCGCCACAGCAGTCGGCTTTACCATTGCCATTGTGATCATGGCCGGCATCCGTGAGAAGCTTAAATACAACGATATTCCGGGGCCGTTTAAGGGTTCCGCTATCGTGTTGGTAACAGCAGGACTGATGGCTATTGCATTCTTCGGATTTTCCGGTGTGATCTAGGAGGAGACATATGAGTATATTAGGGATTATACTGGCTGCTGTCATTGTAGGCGGCACCGGTGTGTTTATTGGATTTTTCTTAGGAATCTCCGGCGAGAAGTTCAAGGTGGAGTCAGACCCCAGAGAGGAAGCCATCATTGGCGTTCTGCCGGGCAATAACTGCGGTGGCTGCGGATACGCAGGCTGTTCCGGCCTGGCTGCGGCTATCGTCAAGGGAGAGGCTGAAGTAGGCGGCTGTCCGGTGGGCGGCGCCCCTGTGGCAGCAGAAGTGGCGAAGATCATGGGCGTGGAGGCAGGAGAGACCGTACATAAGGTTGCTTTTGTCAAGTGTGCCGGAACCTGTGAGAAGGCAAAGAAGGATTACGAATACTTTGGAGAAGAGGATTGTGCCATGCTGGCATTTGTGCCAAACGGCGGTCCGAAGTCCTGCAATTTCGGCTGCCTGGGCTTTGGCAATTGTGTGAAAGCCTGTCCCTTTGACGCGATTCATGTGGTAGATGGCATTGCCGTGGTGGATGACGAAGCCTGCAAGGCCTGCGGGAAATGTGTGGCGGCCTGCCCGAAGCAGCTGATCGAGCTTGTGCCTTATGAGGCAAAGCACCGGGTACGCTGTGCCAGCAAGCTGAAGGGCAAGGATGTGATGGCAGCCTGAAGAACTGCCCGTCCGGCGCAGTAATCGTCGCAGACAATATCGCACATATCGATTATGAGAAATGTACCGGCTGCGGCATCTGTGCACAGAAATGTCCCAAGAAAATCATTACTGTATAATAGGTAAATAGGTATAATAGGAGCGTTGAATGGAAGATTGGAGTATCGAGAAGATCACAGATCCGATTTTTAAGCGGATCAACGGAATCTCTTACCGGGAGAATGATACGATAGCGATCGACGACTTAAGATACCTTCGCCTGCTGCATACAGGCTTTGACGGGCAGACGCACGTTGGGGAACTGATCGTGAACCGACAGATTGCGGAAACGATACTTACTATTATGAAGACATTGTATGAGAACCGATATCCGATTGAGAAAATGCGGTTGGTGGACGAATATGGCGGGGATGACAACCGTTCCATGGAAGACAATAATTCCTCTGCCTTTAATTACCGTGTGATTGCCGGTACATCTACTCTGTCCAGGCACAGCCTGGGGTTGGCTATTGATATCAACCCCAGGTTCAATCCTTATATCCGCCACGGAGCGAAAGGCGAGCTCATTGTAGAGCCGACAGGCAGCGAAGCTTATACGGACCGACAGGCGGCTTTTGCACATAAGATCGATGAGAATGATCTGAGTTACCGTCTTTTTACCACACATGGTTTTATCTGGGGCGGCAGTTGGAGTAACGTGAAGGATTATCAGCATTTTGAAACAAGGAGCATTTAAATGAGCACTTTTTTATACCATACAGCGCTTTATTTCTTGATTTATTCATTTCTGGGCTGGTGCCTTGAGGTGATCTATGCGGCAGTACAGAAGCGCAAATTTGTGAACCGTGGACTTCTGAACGGGGTATTATGTCCGGTTTACGGGCTCTCCATGACATTCATACTGATATTTTTCAGCTCACTGAAAAGCCAGGTGTTTTTCCTGTTCTGTGCGTGCTTTATTATAACAAGCGTTGTAGAATTTCTGGCCGGGACTGTGACGGAACGGCTGATGGGACGAAAATGCTGGGATTACAGCGGTTATCGGGATCATCTTGGCTCCTATGTGTGTATTCGTTTTTCGTTTATATGGGCAGTCATAGCCGTTTTGGACATCATTTTTTTTCATCCGTGGCTGGAATCCGTTATCGACATGATACCCAAGACCTTTGGGGAGATCATCGCACTTTTGTTGACAGGGCTTGCCGCTTTGGACATGATCACGACAGCCGCAGCCCTTCGAAAGATCAAAAACGACCGACTTCTGGAGATCGCCAAAGGAATCCGGAGCGTTTCCGGGAAGCTTGACCGTGTGATCACCGGCCATGTGGCGCGACGGATGGAGAAAGCCTTTCCGTCTTCAAAAGAAGCGGAAGCGGAACGGGAGAGAAAATGGCTGCGGCGGGGGATTGGGGTAGTGCTGGTAATGAGCCTTTTGGCAGTGGGCAGGGCTTTTAGTTGAAGATATGTGCTGAATGTGGTATGATAAAGTACATCACACGATAATCGGAGGCTGAAATGATTCCATTTGAGATAGAAAGACTGCTGTCCAAGGTTCAAAAGCCGGCACGTTACTGCGGCGG
>CAKSAI010000389.1 GCA_934434905.1 uncultured Lachnospiraceae bacterium
GATCAATACGGAGTACGATTCCATCGAAGGAACCATCAAGCTGTACAACAACCAGGTGTTTATCGCAGATAACATCAAGGAAGTTATTCCGGAGTTCCTGATGCTCTTAAAGGGTGTTATCGACTGTCCGGATCTGCCGTTAAATGTCTCCAGAAGCGCTCTGCAGAACGATGGCTTCGTGAAGAAGATCTCCGACTACATTACCAAGAAGGTGGCGGACAAGCTCATCGGCATGTGCAAGACCGACAAGGAGTCCTATGAGAAATATTGGGATGACATCAGTCCCTTCATCAAGTATGGCTGCTTAAAGGATGAGAAGTTCTGCGACAAGATGAATGATTACATCCTGTTCAAGAACTTAGACAACAAGTATCTGACACTGCCGGAGCTCTTGAAGAAGGAAGAAGAAAAGGCTGCGGAAACTGCGGTAGACGAGAATGGCAATCCGGTAGATGCGGAGGTTGTTGAAGATGGCAAGGAGGCTTCTGCCGATACCGCCGAAAACAATGCAGATACTGCCGAAAACAATGCAGATACTGCCGAAAAGGAAGAGGAAAAGGATACCAGAAAGACTGTTTACTACGTAACAGACTTACAACAGCAGAGCCAGTATATCAACATGTTCAAGGAACAGAATATGGACGCTGTCATCCTGGATCACAACATTGACACTTCCTTCATCACGCAGTTGGAGCGCCGGAACGAGCACTATCGTTTCCAGCGGATCGACGCCGATGTAAATGAATCCATGAAGGAAGAAGGCTCCGAAGAGGAGTTGAAGGAAGCTACCGACACGCTGACTGAGACCTTCAAGAAGGCACTTGGGCGCGACAACCTGAACGTGAAGGTGGAGAAGCTGAAGAATGCCAATATCTCCTCCGTCATCACCCTCTCCGAGGAAGGCCGTCGTATGCAGGATATGATGAAGATGTACGGCATGGCCGGTATGGATCCGTCCATGTTCGGCGGTGACAGCACGCTGACACTGAATGCCAACAATGCCCTGGTGAAGTACATTCTGAAGCATAAGGATTCCGAGCATGTACCCATGTTCTGCCAGCAGTTGTACGACCTGGCGCTGATCTCCAATCACCCGCTGACACCGGATGAGATGAGTAAATTTATCGCCAGAAGCAATGAGATCATGATGCTGCTTGCGAAGTAAGAATACAGCTCAGCCAGACCAGAAATGGGGGTGTGCTGAACTGTTACATAGAAAAGCCGGGAGGTTCATCTCTGAATCTCCCGGCTTTTCTACGTCATTTTCCTACTCTACCGTAATCTTCCCATACTCCTCATATATTGCAAAGAAACTGTCCGTCTTAAGTTCATCGCTGAACTTCAGCTTCACACCATCCCACAGCTTCTCATTCATTCTGGAAGGTGTCTGGGCTACAAAGGCATCGTAGACGTCGTCGAAGGCTTCCTTCTTGCGGCGTTCCAGAATCGTCTGCTTGTTGGCATCCGTCAGCTCCTGGTCGTAATTATTGATGCATTTGATAAAATAATAACCATTATCCGTCTCTATCGCACCGCTGATCGTATCCTTTGCAAGCGCAAAGGCAATCTCCTCCACCGCTTTGGGCCTGTCGCCCCGGCCGAAAGAAACCTCTGTCTGCTCCGCTTCATTATATGTACCTGCCAAAGCCAGGAAATCCGTCCCCTGCGTCAATCCGGCTGCCACGGCATCCGCCTTTTCCTTTGAGGTAACGAAAATCTCCTGGGCCGTCATCACTCTGGCTTCATCGTCGCTGACCTCTTCCCTGACACCGGCTGTCAGGCTCTGATACAACTTGTCAGCCAATCCATACTGACGATACAGCTTCGCGATATCGCTCTCCTTTACCCCCATGTATGCGATTTCCTTTTTATTCAGGGAATCATAATACTTCTTCGCTGCCTCTCTGAGCCGATCCTGCTCCTCATCCGTCAGACTGACCCCCTGCTCATCGGCCAACAGATCCATGCTGATGACCTTGGCCAGTTGGGAAATCGTCAGATCCTTCACATACTGTTCCAGGCTGTTATCTCCCAGATCCTGTTGCCATAGATTCACACCATACACCGTGCCGTAAATATTCTGGTAATTGAGCAGGATCACCCTGGCCTCCGCCAGTGAACAACTGGTCTTATCAATGCAGAACACTTCATTGCCGGAAAGCTTGGGGTTAATGACGACCTCCTTACCCTTCAGACGACAGCCGCCGGCATTCATGCCAACCGCCAGGGCAAATGTCAGCACCAGCGCTGTTTTTTTCAAAAAATTTTTCATCCTTGCTATCCTTACCTTTACTCCGCAGTACTTTCGAGAATGCTTCGCGCCACACTGATCCCGTTGGCGGAAGCCTGCTGTAAGCCTCTGGTCACAGAAGCACCGTCTCCGATGGCACGCAAGCCCCGGATACTTGTCTCAAAGCCCTTATCCACTACAACCTTATTGGAGTAGAACTTAACCTCCACGCCATACAACAGTGTCTCGTCACTGGCAATTCCGGGTGTCACCTTGTCCAGTGCCTCCAGCATCTCCACAATGTCCACCATGATACGATGGGGAAATACCAGGGACAGATCTCCCGGAACTGCATCCTTCAGGGTCGGGATCAGGTTGTTGCGGCACAGCCGCTCCTCTGTGGTTCTCCTGCCCCGCTTGAAATCTCCGAAGGTCTGTACCAGGATCTTCCCGTCACAGAGCATATTGGAGAGCTGGGCGATCTGCTTGCCATAGGCGATGGGTGTCTTGAATGGCTTCGTAAAGTTCTTGGACACCAGCAGAGCGAAGTTGGTATTGTTCGTCTTAAGATCCTTGGACTTATAAGCATGGCCATTCACCACAGCCAGACCATCATCATAATATTCCGTAGCCACCTCACCGGATGGATTGGTACAGAAGGTACGCACCTTATCATCGAAGGTAGGCGTATGATATACCAGCTTGGCCTCATAGAGATTCTTGTTGAGGAATTCCATAACCTCATCGCGCACCTCCACGCGAACGCCGATATCCACGGTTCCCACCTGGGTCTCAATGCCCTTCTGTTCACAGACATGTGCAAACCAGTCCGCACCTTCCCGGCCTACCGCACAGACCACCTCAGGTGCATAATAGGTCTCGTTTTTATCCGTAACGACGCCCTTTACCTGACCATCCTCCACCAGGATGTCCTTAACCATCG
>CAKSAI010000390.1 GCA_934434905.1 uncultured Lachnospiraceae bacterium
GAAACTTGAGGAAAAATTGACTGAAAAACTGACTGAAAAAGATAACGTCATAGCAGAACAGGAGCGGGAGCTGGCCTTGCTTCGAAAGCAGTTGAGTGAGCTGCAAAAATAAATGGCAAGCAATTTGTGCTAAGAAAAGCGGGTTGATCTGTTTTGGTGCAGATCAGCCCGCTTTTTCTTAGCGCATATTTAGATAACGAAAGCTTCTTCGCATCAATGGAATACAAGATTGAAGAAGTACAGCAGCCCGTTATGCTGATACAAAAATGTCAGGAAAGCACTCCTCCCGATGCAGTCAAGCATGGTCTGCCCCAGTTTGGTGGTACAGGCGATAGCCACCAGAAACAACAGCATCCAGATGATCAGCAGTCCTTGCAGCAGTCCTGCAGCGCCGCCCAGAAGATGGTTTACCCCCTTGATAACCGGAAGCTTTGTCAGAATATCCAAAAGTCCTACCACAAGCCGCAGGACGATGGAGACCAGTATAAACGCCACGAAAAATGCAATGCCCCGAAGAATCCAGTCTGCCAGATATTCTCCCACCGCACGGTAGGCCCCGCTCTCTTCCAGTGCATGATCGATGGAGCTTCCTGTTTTCTCCAAAATCTGATCTACCCACAGAGCCGGCAGTTGAATTCCGGAAACTTCCTGCTCTCCCTTCAAGCTATCCTGCTGTTCCTCGGCGTTCTTCTGTGCCGACAGTTGAACCGCCTGGGTACATTTCTCCGTCAAGCTCTCATAGACACCGGTATGATCCTTGAGAAAACTCGTAACATGGGGTGTCACCAAAGACACCAGCACAATGGTCAGCAGCATTGCCACCAGTGAAAAGGCAATGCGCACGAAGCCCCGGCGATATCCTATGAAGACAGCGCCGATAAGAATCACCAATACCGCAATCAATAAACCATTCATTTTCGTACCTCATTTCTTTTATGTATTTTATAGTTTAAACTTTACTCTCTCGGTAGCCCCGGACATCAGGAACAGATATTGACGACCGCGGGTATGGATCACCTTGCAGATGTCCTTTTCAAAATTGTAATGGAACCGCTTCGTTCCACGCAATGTATAGATACTGCATTCCAGATTGTTGCGGATACAGATCTCATCATTTCCGAGAAATCCGATCTCGTCATATTCCATAGCGAAATCAATGCTTCGGACCTTGCTTCCGCGAATGTCATACACTTCCATGCAAAAGGGTGTCTCCTCGTTGCCTGCATCAAATACCAGGCCAATGTAATTATCGTTATAGAAAACACTGCGAATCTCCCGGTCAATCGAAATCTCCTTCTTCACCACAGGCTTTTGCTTCCCTTCGTATAAAACGAGTCGGTTATCTCCCAAAGCCACTGCAATGTCATTCGTCAGGAATTCCACTTTAGTGATCATGGTATCGCTGTAGGGATAAGAGCTGACGATGTTGTCAATCTCGTTCTGACCTACGGAGCCAAAATTGAAAAATGCAACCGTCGTCCGTACTTCTCCTTCGTTGATGTCCAGCATAACCGCAGCCATCTTCTTGCCGTCATCGGAAATAGCAATGTCCAGAGGATAGCCGCTGTTTTTGGCATGCATCTCGCCTTCCGCCAAAAAGCTGCCTTTCTTGTCATAGAGCTGGATATAGCCAATCCCATCCTCCTCCATGAGCACGGCCACCATTCCCTGATTAGCCACATGTACTTGGCGGATGGGCCGATTGGTGTCAATCTCTCCGCAAGGTCCCGACACATTCATAATAAAAATCTTTTTCCCCTTCTGATCCGCCACTGCTACATAATCACCGCAGGTATCCACCTGTGGAGACTGCATTTCATAAGTCTGATTCCAGATCAACTGGTTCCTGGCGTCTATGTAAAAAATACCATCGTTGCCGTATTTCAGGATATTTCCCTTAAATTCCAGGAAGCTTGTGCCGGCGGAGTCCTGCCGCTTTGTGCTCTCCAACACCTGGAAATCACTGTAACTCCTGGTCTCATATAGAAAATACAGCACGCCGCACACAATCAGTGCCAGCATGATCAGAAAAATGGTCAGCTTCAATATTTTTAATCTATGGCTTCGTATCTTTTCTTCCAACTGATCCACTTCCTGCTGAACCAACTGGTACGGTTTATTCGACAATGTATGTTCCTCCTGCCACAGAACTGCGCTTTGCTTCGCGTCTTACGGGAAACCCGAACTCCGCTTTGCTACGTTTGGGTAGCGGAAAGACGATTCGCGTCTTTCCTTGATTATACCTCATTTTTTTTATTTAAGGAAGTATTAGTTTCTGGCCGGCGTAAATTTTGTCAACATTGTCGATCTGGTTTGCTTCGCAGAGCTTATCCATCATGGAGGTTGTCTGGTAGATTTTCTTGCAGATAAGCTCCAGCTTATCGCCGGGCTGCACGATATAGTAGCCCTGGTCGAGGTAGGTTTTGGCGAGGGTGGAGGCTTCATCTGTCTGCCCGCCCGCATTCGTGGCATCCGGCTGACCGGCTGTACCGCCCGGCTGTTGAACGTCATCAGACGGACCAGTCGCGCTTCCGGGCTGTTGATTGTCGGCGGGCTGGCCATTTGTACTTCCGGGTTGTTGGCTATCTGCAGGCTGGCCATCCGTGCTTCCGGGCTGCTGATTCTCCGGTGTCACCTGGCCGGGGACTGTTTCCACCACGACACCGTTCTGTTGATCCTTGTCCCCTCCTTTTCCACCGAAATTGGCAAATACTGCTATTGTCTCCTGTAGTTGTTTCATTTTTTCATAATTATTCATGGTTGTGATCCCAATCACACACAGGATCACCATGGCTGCGGAGGCCGCTATGTACAGAAATGTGCTCATTTTCCTGGAAGGAGACTCCTGCTTCCGTTCCAGAAGCATATTGCGATAATTCTGAATTGCCTCCTCCGCAGTAATCCGCTCCCCCATATCCCGCATGGACGCAGCAGAATTCTCTGTAAGCGGATCGGCAGTGTCTGATACTATCGCTTCATCCAGTATAGATGCATTGTCTGGGAAATCCGGATCCTTTTGCAGCTCTGGCTGAACCTCCCTCTGTTCTAAGGTTTCCACATCCTTAAGCTCCAGCTTCCGATCCCTTGCTCGTTCCCTGGCAGATATCATATACTCCTGCATAGTCAGATTCTTCTCATAATAGATGTAGTACCCTTCCTTGCGCTGTAGAAT
>CAKSAI010000391.1 GCA_934434905.1 uncultured Lachnospiraceae bacterium
TGGACATTCTGTTTTCAAGATACCATTCACATAGATGCCGCCCGCTACTCTTTTCTGAACGCACCAGCCATTATCTGTCGGCAAAGTATCCGACAGATCCGTCCATATACCAATACCATTTACATCGCCACCACTTATATACGGATTCACCTTAACACTTGGCACGATATCTGTCTCATCCAGCTGTCTCCAGCCATCAGCAGTATATTCAAAGGTAATCTTGTTGAACTTAACAGCATAATCTCCGGTATCATTGCTGTAAACACCGTCAAATACAACGGTTGTTCCCGGAACAGCATTCACTCCACCGCCATCCAGCGCGATATGATAGTGATCCGGAAATTTTATAAGATCACATTTCGCATTCAGCTCTCCGTTCACATAGACACCGCCGGACACTCTTTTGGGCTGTGCGCTCCAATCATCTGCCGCAGGCAGTTCGTCTGGCTGTTCCCACATCATGGTAATGTACGGCGTATCCCCTCCTGACAAGCGAACATTCACAGTAGTATTCACCTTTACATCGGGGTCTGTTTCTTCTTCAATAATCTCTTTCCAGCCAGCCTCAGTATATTTAAAGGCAACCCTATTAAACCTGGCGAAATAAGTTCCCTCATAATTGCTGTAAACACCGTCAAATACAACGGTTGTTCCCGGAACAGCATTCACCCCTCCATCAACCAGCGCGATATGATAGCGATCCGGAAATTTTATAAGAACACATTTCGCATTCAGCTCTCCATTCACATAGACACCTCCAGTCACTCTTGGAGGGCGTGCACTCCAATCATCTGCTGCAGGCAGTTCGTCTGGCTGTTCCCACCACAGTACAATATGAGTCGGATCTCCACTTGCATAATGAACATTCACCGCTACATCGGGTTCTGTTACACCTGCCCTCTCCCCTGAGGCATAATTCTTCATGATGTCAGAATTCACCACAACGCCCATAATCAGACACGCGACAAGCACCAATGCTACTATTTTCTTTATTCCTATTTTCTTCATCCTCTACCTCCCATTAATACCGGTAATCCCTGACATTCACGATTTTCTTTTCCGCCTATTGCAGTCTTAATTTGCAATCTCCTGCCATGCTCCGTTCGTGTATCGGAAGGTCGCCCTATTGAATTTCACCTTATAATCATCGCCATATTGCGGATCACTGCCACACCGGCCATAGATGCCCTCCAGTACAACCGTGGTTCCTTCACTGGCCTTAACGCCTCCATCACTCAACGCAATATAATAGCGATCTGACAGTTTAATTAGTACACAGCCTTCCTTTAACTTTCCTTCTACATAGATACCGCCCTCTACTCTTGTCGGTCTCTGCATCCATGTATCATCACCGGCCAGTAAATCTTCCGGCGTTGTTTCTATAAAAAATCCATCCGGATTACCGTCAATGAGCTTCGCATCTACTGCATGATTCTCTGGTTTTTCCGGTTCTTCCGGCTCCTTTGCATTTCTTCTCCAGGTATTATCTATGCAGAGCTGCAGTCCTTTTTCCTTTAATACTGCGATACTTTCAACTGCGATACCCTCGGAATAGCTATTAAAGAAGGTAAGTTGGTTTCTATATGCATATTTCCTGCCAATATCCTTTCCTTTGATGGTCTGTCCACCGATTGCAAGCACAACATCCTCCTCGGCCACTCCTGCGGCGTCTCCCTCAACCCAGAACGTGAAGCCTACGTCTTCCTTATGTTCTGCAGGGTTGGCCACATTTACAAAGGAAAGCACTGCGCCTGTTTCCGCATTGACCTTTAAGGACATATACGTATTTCCCTGGGAAGTTTTCATTGCTCCGGTAAAGGGATATAACTCCATCTCAAACGTATCATTCCCGCTCAACAACTGTGCATAGGCCGGCGTCTGTCCAGAGGCTGCAATCTCATTGATATGTTCTCTGTCCTCCATGGATGCAAAACAATTCATCGTTCCAGCAAAGACCATGTTGAATCTGTCAAATACTTTGCCGGTAGCCTTATTCCTCACGCTCACATTGACGCTATAGAAATCATCTTCCTTCCGCTCTACTTCCACATCGGCTGTTTTTTCCACACCGTTCTTGTACACGTCATAGACAAGCTCATATCTTCTGCTGTCCGAAAGTGCAAGCGCTGTACCTGCACCGTTGGTTACGATTCCGCTTTCACTCAGAACAAACGTATCACACACGTTTACCATGGTATATACCTGTTCAAAGAGCTTCACTTGCCATATATTATCCAGACACAGCCGCATGCCATGCTCCTTGAATACTGCATCATTCTTAAGAACAATATTTTCCGCAAAGCATCCGTCAAAGATAAGCCGATCATTGTAACAGAACTTTCTGCCAAGATCTCTGACGCGAACCGTCTGACCGCCAAGTTCTGCTACAATAGCATCCTCTGGCAATCCTGCCGCATTTCCCTCAATCCAGAAAGTAAAGCCCACTCTTTCTATATGTCTGGACGCATCCTCAATATTCACAAGCGAAATCGCCGCTTCTGCCGTCTTATTGCTTGCCTGCAGAGACAGATATGTATTGCCGCCTGCTGACTTTCTCTCACCCACCAGCGGATAGAAATTCATCAGAAAGGCTTCTCTGGCATCTAACAGCTGATCATACGCAGGCTGTGTATCCGTTGCCTCAATCCGATTGAAGTGTTCTCCATTCTCCATAGCTATGAAGCGATCTACCGCTCCTGCAAATATCATATTGAACTGACTATGGAGCCTCCGTGTCGTTTTTTCTTTTACAGTGACATTGACACTATAAAAATCCGTTGCCTCACGCTTAATGTTTGTGACTGTAATTCTGTCCACGCCATTCTTATATACTTCATAAGACAGCTCATAGCTTCCGCTGTCCGAAAGCTGCAGCGCCACATTTGTACCGTCCATGAGGATCTCTTTCTCATTCAGCGTAAACTGATCGCACACATTCACGGTGGTATAGGCATTGTTAAATCTCTTTGCTCTCCATGCATTGTCAATACATAGCTGCAGTCCCATATCTCTCATCAGTTCTCCCTGCTCAACCAGAATGCCCGCTCCGTAGCAGCCGTTGAAGTTAAGCTGGTTCTGATAGTAGAATTTACTTCCAATGTCTTTTACCCGGACAGTCTGTCCGCCAATCACTGCCACAATCGCCTCCGGATCCGCACCCAATACG
>CAKSAI010000392.1 GCA_934434905.1 uncultured Lachnospiraceae bacterium
ATAAAGGATCTGCATAACCACCCGAGATGGGCGCAATATGTCGATTTTCATAATATGGCTTAATCTGGTGCAGGACCACATCCACCGCCGCATAATCCGCTCCCTGCTGGCTGCGAAAATAATGCCCCGCGGAACAGGAAAGTCTTCGATGAGCTCCAGAATCCTCCAGCACATGTCCCCCATATACCAATCCATGCTCATGGCACCAGGAAGAGATCTGACCGCAAAAATTCGCGGCATACTCCCGAGTGATTACGTTCATGTAGGCACAACGCACTGCCGAAGTATCCTCACCGATGTCATACCAGAGCGCCAGCATATGTCTGGTTCCAAAATCTTTGATTTCTTCCGTTTCCTCCGCCACCTGCTCCCACAATCCATCCCGCCAGGGGTAAGCCATACCTAGCATTCCCACAGTACGGGCACAGTGGTGCACTCCTAATAAAAACTGGGGATGGGTAATCCCATTGGCAAAGCGCGGCTCATCGGAAAAGAAACCCTCGAAGGTTCCCATATACTCTCCTTTTTCCACATAGCGCTTGTAATGGGGTTCATATACCGTCTCAATCAATTTATACACTGACTTTGGGTTCAGCATGTCGATATAATTCTTCCGATTTTTCTCCCAGCCGCCCCTGGTCTTCATGAGAATGACCAACCGGGAGGGAATGCCATCATACTCGAACTGAACAATGTCATCTGCAGTGTACTCTGCCAAATCTCTGATATTTACAGCAACGTTGTCTTGGAACTGTATCAGAAAGACACCTAACACTTCATCCTTCTGCGCAATGTCTTCCTGGGTTCGAAGGAGCATGCGGATCGGCCCTTTTCGTCCCTCCAAATCAACATTCTCCGCTTTGATACGCCAAGAGCGAAGGGGCGAGTCATCTGTGATTTTGCCTGCCGCATTTCCTGTAGGATAACTTTTGTCATCCAGCAGCCAAACCTTCATCCTCAGCGTTTTGGCATATTCCAATATTGCATCCATAGTGGGCCACCAGCGCTCTCCACAGAAATCCGGGTGTATACGCGACTCCACACAAAATGCATTTGCCCCACTCTGTTTGATTGCCAAAATCTCTTTTTTAATGCTTTGAATATCGTCATTTTCAATCCATAAAAATGGATATATATGTTCTGTCATATATTTTCTTCCTGTCAATTTCCTTCTGCCGCTTTCTCTTCTCCAGTGAACGGAATTACAAACACACCTGCCCCCGGTGCCAGTTCTGCCGTATATGCTCCGTTCGTAAGCTCAACTTCCTGCACTTCTCCTGCCACATACACAATTGCTTTCTGGGCATCCTTAAAAATAATGCTTACCTTAGAAGTGTACTTATCTTCCGGATCTGTGGCATTCACCAGCATAAATCCGTCATAGCCTTTAGAATCCTTCAGGCATCCCATGATCGTGTCCTCTGTCGCTGTAAAGCTATTGATGCGTGCATTCAGGTATTCTGGCATCTGTGCCAGCAGTCCATCGCTGTCTCTACCAGTCGCCTTCATGGTTCCCTGCCACGCAAAGTCCATGTACACCTGATCAAACTTACGGATTTCTTCATTTGTTGCTTTCACAGCATTATAAACTGGTTCATTCACCGCACCCTCTGCATCTATCAGACTATTATAGTGAATTTCATCTTCCTGGATAGCTCCCCAATGTTGCCAATAGGTGAAGTAGGTGATATTCTTCATGCCATATGCCAACGCGGAATACATCTGATAGGTGTAATATTCCTTGGAGTTCATCTCCCTAAGTATCATAGTATCATCTGAGCTTTTTGCAGCGAAACTCTGAATTGTAAGACCACTGTCTGCTGTCCCTTTGGCTACTGCAGCAGTCATTTCCAGGTTCTTAAAATAATTCTGCAACATAGAATCCGCTCCAAAAGGATAAATATCCGGATTGATCAGTCCAAGACAGGAACCAAATTCGTTCAGATATCCGCGATATTTTGAGTCCAGGTCGTTCCCTTTTCCGTAACCGGCCTCGAAAACAGAATATCCCATATGATAAGGTATCAAAGAAGTAAACATGGTCTTGCCCTGCATAGCTGCTTTTGTCCTTATGAACTCTGACACTGTCCGGTAATTGGATATCTGCCCGATTCCCGGTTCATCGGCCAACAGAATTCCTTTAAAGTTATTCCTGTCCTTCAAGGCCGACAACATCGTTGTAACCTCTGCACCGGCATTCTCCAACGTAGCTTTTCCAGTCAATACATTATTCAGCACCTGGGATTCCACAATCACATCTATGCCGTATTTTGCAGCCAGACCCATATACGTATCCAGATCGCTTCCCACAAAATTCTTCACGGCGCTGGCATTCCCCGATTCGTCATAGTTCTTCCCATATGCTACGTCCTTCTCTGCAATCACGGTATTAAATCCTGCCGCCGCATACCTTGCAAACTCTGTATCAGTACGCCAATCGACTTGATTCTCTTCTGTTCCGCGGCGTGGTCCGCAGTACGCTCCGATAGAGATCTTTTCTGTTCCATCATAGGTTGGTTTTCCCGTAATGTTGTAGCCATTTTTGAATATGGTCTTCCCAACTAGGATCTCTTTTGCTATCTGTACATCCTGCTCATCCACATGGCTGTCCTTGTTCAGGTCTGCGTCTGTCAGATTGATCTCATCCACATCTGCTGTTGTATACCGAAGCATACGCACAAGATCTATCACATCGAAAGCCTTATTTGCATTGGCATCGCCAAAGACCCCTGTGGTACCAAGATCACCGTTGGTCACCTGCATCCATTTTTTCGTGCTTTCATTGTATACAAAGGTTGCTTTGTTCACTTTGAGCTGCATGGTCTGCCCGTTCTCGGTCTCTCCAAATACACCCTCGATCACGACCTTTGTTCCGTCTTTGATACTGTCTTTTATATTCCAGGTATCAATGTAATATTGCGAATAATTTTCCTTGGCTTCAAGTTTTATCAATTGGGTACACAGGTCATTTTTCTCTCCGTCTACATAAATACCGCCGCTGTATATGTTAAGACGTTTATCCCAAACGTTCTCCGAAACTGCAAATATATCTGGAACATTCGTATAGATATAAATACCATTTGTTTCTCCGCTTCCTTCCGGATCTACGATAGCATCCACTGTAATAATCTGCCGAAATGCTCCGTCTATACA
>CAKSAI010000393.1 GCA_934434905.1 uncultured Lachnospiraceae bacterium
GTCTTATAGCGGGGGTTGTTGGCCAGAAACAGCAGGATATCCAGCGCTGTCTGCGGCAGACCCAATTCGCTGCACAGCGGCTTGCAAAAGGCGTTGTAGGCAAGCGATGTTTTTTGCAGGATTTCTATGCCGGCGTACATCTGCATTCTTCCTTTCATTTTTGAATAGTTCAATTTTGAAGTATATGATAGCACGATTTTTCATTCCTGTCAAGCGCAGGACAAAAAAGGGTGCTCTGTGCCGAAATCGGCAGGGAGCACCCTTTTCATCACATTATTTTTTGAATACACCTTCCACCCTGCTGCGCAGTGCCACGACCCGCGCCCGCGGCAAAAAGTAGTTTACCGCAAACGCCGCGATCACACCGATACCCGTATCAAAAATACGGTTCAGCGCATTCAAATATTGACTAATTGTTTTTTCGGAGAGGCTTTCATCGTTATCACCCATAGCAATATCATCATGAATTGTCTTGATCGTTGCTAATGTGGAGATATTGCGTGATAAGGAACGCATCAAGGCTCTGACACGGGCAGGATTTTTTTCGATGTTATCCACACGCGATACATCAGCATTGATCACAGCGTCTACATAATCGATTGCATGCCGAAGTACGCTCTTGCTATCGTCGCCAATTGATGCGGGCCAGCCGCCACGAACGATCGCAAATGCTGTCTGCTCAATCGTTAACTCAGAGAAAGCATCGATTTCGCCTTTTCCGTCAAATAACGCCGTTAAAGAAACGCTTCCATTTGATTCTCCTGATTCAAAAAGGCTCATTGGGCGCATTAGCATACGGGATATTCGTCCTGTACCTGTATGCTGTACGACATTGTCTTGTGGAACGGCAGAACCGGTTAAAATAAACTGCCCGGATTCTCCTCTTTGATCAACCATAAAACGGACAGCATCCCACAAAACCGGAGCTACCTGCCATTCGTCAAGAAGTCTTGGGGTATCGCCTTTCAGTAGCAAGGATGGTTTTGTATCGGCTGCTTTCATATAGGAAAGTGTTTTATCAGGATCCTGCATATAGAGTTGGCTTTTGGATAATTCTGTAGCGGTTCTTGTTTTTCCGCACCATTTGGGACCTTCGATCAAAACGGCACCGCTTGATTCCAGTCTGTCCTTTAGTATTTGATCTGCAATTCGGCTAAGATATTTCTTACTCATAAATGCACCTCCTATTTTACTGATCGGATATAGTATACCACAAACTTCCAAAAATATCAATGTATTACTTCCGAAAAAATAGACATTTCACTTCCGAGAAAAATGGCATTTCACTTCCGAGAAAAATGATATTGAAAACTGTATTGCGTATATCCCGGTAAATATGATATCATGATTGAAGGAAGGGTCGATCTTAGCCTCAGAAATAAGGCAGTGGATATGAGGATTCCACTTCAGATCCCGGCCAAAGGTGTGTAGAACCATGATAAAACCTGGGGTGAAGTTCAAGGACTTATTCTGTTTGAAAAACATGCGTAAAACAACACTGTTAACAGAATGAAAAGGCAATTTAAAAATATGCTGTAGTATGTTCATAAGACTATTATGAGGGATAATGACCAAAAAAGAACCCCCCAATCCCCTCAAGATTGAGGGGGAGGGGAGTTGACGCGTTAAAGACACCTTTTTTATAACATACGATAGAGCAGCTTGCTCAAAAAATATGATCTCATTGCCTACTCAAACCGAACGATTGCGTTTGGCTCCTTCACCCGCAGAGCCGCCGTCTCCAGGATTCTGAGTGAGTGATTCAGATCCTTAAGCTCCAGATATCCCACGGAGAGATCGGCTCCAACGGCCAGATCCATGTATTGCGGCTCTGCACAGACGAGAACGGCTTTTCCGGCTCCGAAAGCCCCTGCGGAATACACACGGCCGCCCACCAGTTTGGCGATACGATCCAGCTCCAGCATGTTGATACCGGGCTGAATGCGCTGCAGCGCCAGATAGATCTCAGGAGAGAGTACCAGTGCATAGCGGCCTAAGAAGCCGTTACTGGCCAGATGCGCGATGCCGTGAGCCACGTTCTGAAAGGCGTCCTCGCCCTCCTGCCAGTTTCCACGTTCGATGGAAAAGGCGTCTTCTGTGGTTAAAAGGCCTTCAATCCCCAGGGCGCGGTTGCCAAACAGGATCAGGTTGTCTTCCTTTTTGGCTGCCTTCTGGGCAGCGGCAGCGGCGGCGGACAGATCCAGAGGCCAGCCGCTGCGTTCGCTCTCCTCAATATCACGCCACAGCAGGGTGAAGTCCTCGTAGAGCTGTGGAAGCTCCAGGAGCTTCCTTCCATAGATGGTTCCGATGCCATCCGCCAGCTCCTCCTGCTTATCCAGAATGTCAACGGGTACTGTGGAGACACCGGCGCCCAGCGGGCCGAACAGAGATAGGAATCTGCGGCATACCAGATGCTTTTTGGCGGTCTCAATCACGGTTTGATCAATCTGCTTCCACACGTTCTGAGTAAATGGTGCACTTTCTCTAGCTAAATAATCCATAAGATGACCTCCTTTCAGGTTCACTGCTTTTCCACAAGGCTGCCGACCGTGGAACCGTAGGAAGGTGGAATGGATGCGGCCTTGATCCCAAGATCTTCGATCATCTCCTTGACCTCACCCTCTCCGTCCAGGAACAGCTCGGCTTCCCTGGGATCCAGATGGCGCATCAAGGTCATAAGCTCTCCGATATGGGCCTTTTCTTCGTCCCTGATATCGGCCAGTACCGCCTTGGCCAGGGTGTCATCGGTGGCCAGGAAATGGGATTCATATAAGTAGATAGCTTCCAGCTCACCGGCGATATCCAGACGCAGCGCCTGCATCAGTTCGGGGCCGGACATTTTCCGGTTCACATTTCCCTGAAATGGATTTGCAAAGTTTGGCATATAGAAAACCTCCTTTTCTTGATGTCTTGCTACCCTTACTATAGGAGCCGGAGGGGGAGAAATCAATAGAAAAGGAGGCTTCTTTCCGTTGTCTTGGCGGTTTCCCGTATTTTCTTAATAGAATCTTAGCTGTGTGCCCGTCTGGGTAGACGGGCATGCGGGGATTAGTCGCACACACACGTCTGGGCGGCCAGGCATGTGAAGATCAGTCGGCCGGATTCTTAGCTA
>CAKSAI010000394.1 GCA_934434905.1 uncultured Lachnospiraceae bacterium
GTAATCGTTGCTGTGGTCGTGGTGATTTGTGTGAAGCGTAAAAAGAAGAAAAAGGAACGCGAAACGAAATAATATTAATACAGTGGAAAGGCACTTAAGAGCTTGATTCTTCATAGAATATAATAAATCAGCTTAGAGGTGCCTTTTTGAAAACATTTTTGCCGCCCTTGAGCCCGAAAGAAGAAACTTATTATCTGGAGAAAATGAAAGAAGGCGACACCGAAGCCAGGTATATTCTGATCGAGCGAAATCTGCGGCTGGTCGCGCATGTGTGTAAGAAGTATCAGAATGGAGAGGAAGAGATGGAGGACTTTATCTCCATCGGAACCATCGGCCTGATCAAGGCCATCTCTACCTTCGATCATAAGAAAGGAAACCGGCTGGCGACGTATGCTGCACGGTGTATCGACAATGAATTATTGATGTATCTGAGAGCCAGGAAGAAAACAGCGCGGGAGGTATCGCTCTATGAGCCTATCGGAGCTGACAAGGAAGGAAATCAGATCCATCTGATGGATATCGTGGAGAGTGAGGAGAAGGACGTAGTAGAGGCCATCGAACTGACATATAATATGAAGCGCCTGTATCAGTATATTCCAAAGGTTTTAAATGAGCGTGAGCAGGAGATCATCATGCTTCGGTATGGTCTCTACAATCACAAACCGGTGACACAGCGGGAAATCGCCGATAAGATTGGCATTTCCCGCTCTTATGTCAGCAGGATTGAGAAACGGGCGTTGGAAAAGCTGAAGGATAGGTTCCTGATGAATTCCTAAAGTGATTGACAACTGCCTCTAATATATTATAAAATGATAGCGTTTGTGAAACAGCTAAGGAGGACATTGATTTGTCAGATTTAAGGAAAGAAATAGAGAAAAGAAGAACTTTTGCAATCATATCCCACCCGGATGCCGGTAAAACCACACTTACAGAGAAGTTCCTTCTGTATGGCGGAGCGATCAACCTGGCCGGCTCCGTGAAGGGTAAGGCCACCGCGCGGCATGCGGTCAGTGACTGGATGGAAATAGAGAAGGAGAGAGGCATCTCCGTTACCTCCTCCGTGCTTCAGTTCAATTACGGAGGTTATTGCATCAACATTCTGGATACACCGGGGCATCAGGACTTCTCCGAGGATACCTATCGGACGCTGATGGCGGCGGATTCGGCAGTGATGGTGATCGATGGAGGTAAAGGTGTGGAAGCTCAGACCAGGAAGCTGTTCAAGGTCTGTGTTATGCGGCACATTCCGATCTTTACCTTTATCAATAAGATGGATCGGGATGCCAACGATACCTTCGAATTGCTGGACGAGATCGAGAAGGAGCTTGGCATTGCTACCTGCCCCATCAACTGGCCCATTGGCTCCGGCAAGAATTTCAAGGGCGTTTACGACCGCAATACCAGGAAGGTCATGACCTTTTCCGATACCTTGAAGGGAACGAAGGAGGGGGTTGAGAAGGACATCAATATCGATGATCCCATGCTGGAAGAGGAGATCGGGAGTGCATACAGGGAGCAATTGTTAGAGGAAATCGAACTTTTAGACGGAGCAAGTGCAGAATTTGACCAGGAGCTTGTAGCCAAGGGAGAACTGTCACCGGTGTTTTTCGGATCGGCTCTGACGAACTTCGGTGTGGAGACGTTCTTGCAACACTTTTTACAGATGACGACCTCACCGCTGCCGCGAAATTCCGACCAGGGAATCATCGATCCTTTCCGGGAGGATTTCTCCGCTTTTGTATTCAAGATCCAGGCCAATATGAACAAGGCACATCGGGACCGGATCGCTTTTATGCGGATCTGTTCCGGTAAGTTTGAAGCGGGAATGGAAGTGAACCATATCCAGGGCGGTAAGAAACTACGCCTTTCCCAGCCCCAGCAGTTAATGGCTCAGGAGCGGAAGATCATTGAGGAGGCGTACGCAGGGGATATTATCGGCGTGTTCGATCCGGGCATCTTCTCCATCGGAGATACATTGACTACCTCGGCAGATAAGTTTGCCTTCGAGGGAATTCCTACCTTTGCGCCTGAGCATTTTGCCAGGGTGCGCCAGATCGATACCATGAAGCGGAAGCAGTTCGTGAAGGGCATCAACCAGATCGCCCAGGAGGGCGCCATCCAAATCTTCCAGGAACACAATTCCGGCATGGAGGAGATCATCGTCGGCGTCGTAGGTGTGCTGCAGTTCGATGTGTTGAAATATCGGCTGGAGAACGAATACAACGTGGAGATCCGGCTGGAGAATCTGCCCTATGAGCATATCCGCTGGATCGAGAATAAAGACCTGGATCTGGACAAGCTCACAGGAACCTCAGATATGAAGAAGATCCGGGATCTGAAGGGCAATCCGCTGCTATTGTTTGTCAATAGCTGGAGTGTCGGCATGACACTGGATCGCAATAAGGGGCTTGTGTTGTCGGAGTTTGGAAGGAACTGAGTGAATAGTAACCTTATAGTGCATCGTCCTCCAACATCCGATATCCAACCCCCACCTCAGTGAATATGTAAGCCGGCTCCGCCGGGTTCAGTTCCAGCTTGCGCCGGATATTCGCCATATTTACACGCAGGATCTTGTTATCGGATTCCGCGTATGGCCCCCAGACGCTGTTCATGATGGTGGAGTAGGTCATGACCTTGCCGGAGTTCTGAGCCAGGTAGGCCACGATCTTGTACTCAATGGGTGTTAAGTGGAGCTCCTCGTCTCTCAGTATGATCTTGCGTTTCAGAAAATCAATAGTCAGATCCTTGGCATGATAGGGCTTCTTGTACAAGTCAGAATCGTTATTCAGCTTGTTGCTGTGCCGAAGGGAGGTGCGGAGCCTTGCCAGAAGCTCCGGAACCCCGAAGGGCTTGGTGAGGTAATCGTCGGCGCCAAGATCCAGGGCACGAACCTTGTCCTCCTCCTGGGTGCGGGCGGACACTACAATGATGGGGTTGCTGGACCAGGTGCGAACACTCTTAATGATCTCACAGCCGTCCATATCCGGAAGACCAAGATCCAGCAGGATAATGTCCGGGCAGATGGATGCGATCAGGGAGAGCGCTTCTTTCCCTGTGGTGGCGGGTGTTACTTTGTAATTGTGAGCAGTCAGGGAC
>CAKSAI010000395.1 GCA_934434905.1 uncultured Lachnospiraceae bacterium
CGCTGATACAACGGCATAGTATCCTCCTTTATCAATGGTAAAGGATATTTTATTGCTATCGCTTTTTGAAACAAGCTGTGATAGACTTCCGTTTGTGGAAATCTTAGCTACTTTAGGCACACCATAACCCTTTGGCAAGGTAATGTTCACCTGAAGCGTCTTCTTCACGTCAACACGAGTTCCGTACTCATCTATAAAATAAATTTCATAAAACAAAATATTGGTTCCGAGATTAGTTGTACAGTCTGAAATCCACTGATAAGCCCGTTTATCCTGTTTGGTAATTGGAAAAATCACCATTCGTAAGGAAGTAACATCGGATTTCGATGTCAATGTAATCTTAATGCCGTCAGGTAATTCTACAACATAATGTCCGTCATTGTCTTTTTTTGCACCGTAACAGCCGTCAGGAAGCGTATAAACCGCTTTTGCAAACACGCCGATCGTCTTTTCTTCTGGCAGATCGTTCCCGGCGGCAAAAACCGGTACAGAACAAAAAACGGACAGTATAACGGCGGCAATGAGAACAGCCGTTTTTTTCATATTTTTTTCATCCTCCCACAGTGGTATTCAGTGTTACAGCTCCGGCGCTATAATAGGTGTCCGGCTCGTACGCCATGATTTTGAGCTTGATGGTTGCTCTGTTTTCGGGGACGGTGTCAAATGTAACCGTCCTGACATATTCATTCGGCTTTAAAAGTCCTGTTTCGGCAAGGATATTGTCCTCTTCATCAAGAATGCGCAGCTTTAACCAGACCTCGTTGCCGTCATCGTTGGTAAAGTACACGTCCGCCGAGTTCCCATTCAAAACAACTTTGCCGCATATATGGGCTGAGAAATTCATCCCGTCCCTATAAATCTGCGTCCAGCTTTCGTCCGCCGCGTTTGGCATACCGCTTTGCGCCGTTGTCTCAAACGGCGGCGGGGTAAACTCTGCTTGTTCCGATTTCCCGCCTGTCAGGGCAAGAGACAGGCCCATTCCGAGAACAGCAAGAAAGCAAACAGCGGCAGAGAAATAAATGGCTTTACACTTCATATTTTCAGACTCCTGTACAGTTCCGATGACATTATTCGTTTGCAAGGGTCACCGTCACCGTACCGATTTTCGTGCTTGTGGTCTTTTCGGAGGAAAGCGCTCCGCTCAAGCTGAGGGTTGCGCTACCCGAAGGTGCATTTAAAGGCTCAGTCTCTACGGCGCTGGCAAGATTCAGTTTTGCAGCAGAAAAAGTGCCGGTAATTTCGCTGTATCCCGACTCAGACGCATAGCTGAACTGTACGGTTACGTCAACATTGGAATGATTTGTAACTTGGATTTTGTTTGCGTCTGCCGCACAACTCCATTTGGCAGCAACCATGTTGTCATATTGGTGCGTCTCCGGATTCCATGTTCCTGCTGAAGCGTCTGTATAAGTAAATTCCATACTGCCCCAGGTGATGTCTATACTGTAAACCGTTGCAGCAGTACCGCCCGCAACATAAGTACCCTTAACCTCGGCGGAGTCACTTCCGCCTTTGGTAGTGATAGGATTTGCCGCAAAGGCGGTTACGGACGCCATAGAAAGCAGTGCTAAAGCGAGAATCATTGCAGATATCTTTTTCATTTTCCTTCATTCCTTTCTGGTATAAAATATAAATTAATTCAGGGAAACTGTGATAGAGCCGACTTTTGTAAACTCGCTAACCGTACTTGCAAGGGTGCCGGAAAGCGTCAGTCTGGTGCTTACGCTGTCGGCGCCGTCTACATTACCCACAGCACCGGCATCGAGGGTGTCAGACGCCACGCTGAACTCGCCGGTAACGCCGCTGTAGCCCTCGGCGGCTGTATAGGCGAAGTTGACCGTTACATCCTTATTGGAGTGGTTGACGACGGTGACATCGTTGCCGTCTGCAGTCCAGCTTGCGGAGGTATTGTCGGTATACTTATGGGTGGCGGGATCCCAATCATGTGTGCCGGAAGCGGAATAGGTGAACTCCATTTTGCCCCATGTTACGTCCACGCTGTATACTTCCGGGGTGGTTGTGCCGCCTGCGTACTTGGCCTTGACATCGATGCTCTTGCTGTCAGTTTTATCGGACACGGTTTCCGCCGAGGCCGGCACCACCTGTGTGGACATGAGCATCAGCGCCAGCACCGCAACGGCGAATTTCTTCAGTTTCTTCATTAAAAATTCCTCCTCTTTTATGCTATTTTGAATTTTTATATATATTTCACGCCCTTACAGGCGAAAAAAACGTTACTCCGTCACCATCACAGTCACGGGAATCTCAGTATTGATCATGGCTTTTTCTCCGCTTGTGCGGTCATAATACAGGACGACGAATTTCCCGTCATAGCCCCCTGCGGTAAGCCGCTTTTCGGCACCGTCCAAAAGGCTCAGGGTGGAAACCCTGTTACCGGGCTCCAGTCTGCCTGATTGCAGGATAACGACATCATCTATCACAAGCTGAAGCACCATATCCTGATTGGATTTTGTCGGATTGGCAAACAAAAGTGTTGCACTCTTATCCGAAAGGCTGATACCGACCTCTTTTGCATAGGTAAGACCTACTGCTCCGCCGCCCTCGGGCTGCGAGAGTTTTTCATCCCCATCGTCACCGATCGGCTCGGCGTTTTCCTCAATCTGCCGCGGCGCATAGTCAGGAGCAAGGACGGGAGCGCTGTCCCGAAACCATATCGCCCAGACGCTGAGGCCCACGGCGGCAATCGTAATAAGCAGCAAAAGCAAAATCAGCAGACGTTTCTTTTTGTTTTCTTTTTTGTTATCATCCATGCTCAATCACCTCCAATCGTTACAGTTACCGACCCGAGTACCGCTTTATTCATTGATTCGGTCGGTTTTCCGTTCAAAATCAGCCATGCAGATTTCTCTTCTCCGACAGGAAGGGCAACCGGCGCGGTGATGGCTGCGGCTCCATCGGTAAAGCCGCCGGACACCGTGCTGTTTGTCGGCGTGTAGCCATAGGATACGCTGACCGCAACTTCGCCGCTGTTTCGGACGGTAATCTTGTTTCCGTCCGTTTTATCCGGTTTCCAGCCGACGCCCTCATAGGTATGTGTTGCCGCATTCCATGTCCCTTCCGAGTAGGTAAACTC
>CAKSAI010000396.1 GCA_934434905.1 uncultured Lachnospiraceae bacterium
GCGCTGCTGTACTACATTCTCTATCAATATCCGGTTGCCGGGGAGGATTACGGCATCTGGACAGATGATATTATATTATGATATTCAGAAACACCCTTCGGGTGTACCTGGATGTCCAAAAACCAGGACAGGACTAATGAAAGGAGTTGCAGGTTAAAATGCAAAAAGGATTAAAATCTATGAAAATGAAAAGATTGTTAAGAGCTGTTTTGGCAGTTTCTGTTTGCTTTGCTCTCGTACTCCATGCAGGTATGTTTGCCTCGGCGGAGGAGCCAACAGAGACAACAGAGCCGACTCTGTCCCTTGATACGAAAAGCTATTTTGTCAGAAGTGCGGCCGTTCGTCTGGCGGATAATAAACATGATTGCGGCATCCGTTTTAAAACAGTAATCAAGGCGGACGCTTTTGAAGCGCAGTTCCTGGATGGGAACGGAGATATGAAATCTTTGTTAAAAACCTATACGGTTTTGATTCCCGCCGGTAATTTTAGCGGAGAGTTAACGTCGGAGACAGTCGGTGCCAAAGTGATTGACACCACAGAGATATGGAAAGAAGTGGAATATAGTGGAGTAGCGTATTATGAATCCACCGTATATGTCTATGATATTCCGGAAGTCTACTACGGCAGTGATATTACGATTCGGTCCTGTGTGCAGTATGGCGAAGAAGTGCCGATCTATACAGCACCAAAATCAGCCTCCATGGCTTTTGTGGCAGATGCTGAATGTAACAAAACAGATTCATCTTTGACTACCGAACAAAAAGAGTCTTTAAAGGCTACATATCTGACCTATCAGTTGACTTATACCATGGGCGAAGAAACCAATGTGAAAACAATTTATTACAAGGACCTTCTGACGAAGTATTTGCCCAGTGGAGTTCTGGTCTGGACCAACATGGCAGGAACGGCGACATGGAATTTGCAGGATACCGTTACCGGCGACATGAAACTGACAACAAAATACACGGAAGGATTGTCCGGAGCAGGTACGGAGGGAGATCCTTATATCATTGATTCCCAGGCAGATTTGGAGCAGTTATCTGTAGCCTGTAGAAACGGAAATACTTTTAACGGGAAGTATTTTCAACTGGGGGTGAATAATCTCGAGGCAAACCAGCAGATCAGTGTTCACACGACTAGCGATGGCAAGGGAGGTTTTTGCGGGGGCTTTGATGGAGATAATCATTCCATCAAGGTGACTCTTGAAGGAGATACTTATGTCGGTCTGTTCGGACAGTTGGGGACGGCAGGTGTGGTAAAAAATCTCACGGTTACCGGAACAGTATCCAGCACCGGCAGTGCTGCTGATACGAGGTCCGGCGCAGTGGCGGGGATCGCGTATGGGATGATTCAGCACTGCACCAACCAGGCGACTGTCCAAGGAACAGGCGGATGCATTGGCGGTATTGTCGGCTATGCCGCGGTGAACTCCAACGTCGAACACTGTATAAACGAAGGTGGGGTTACGGCTGGAAAGGCAAATGGCGGCGGCATTGCCGGTTATGTAAATAATACTGCAACCGTGTCAAATTGTGAAAATAAAGGAACGGTTTCCGGTACGACAGCTGTCGGCGGAATCGTGGGTTTTGTGAATGGAAATGCAAATGCGAAGACCAATACGACATTTCTGTCAGACAATGTAAATAACGGGTCGGTTGTGGGAACCTCTTATCGTGTCGGCGGTATTGTTGGCATTTCGACGTCTATGGTGCTGATCGATACCTGCACGAATAATGGTTCGGTTTCAGGCGTCGGAAATACTACAAACGGCGGAGTCGGAGGAATTGCGGGTGCTGTATATGATACGGATATTACCGGCTGCGTCAACGGGGATAAGGCCGTTATCACAAATTCCGGTACTGCCACAGGCGGTATTGTCGGGTTTGTGAACAAAAACGGGGTGGAGATAACGAATTGTTCCAATGTTGCAGCTATTACAGAAGACGGTGCTTATGTGGGCGGTATCGCCGGATATACTGCGTATGATACGGTTATTGAAGACTGTCAAAATACGGGAGACATCACCACTGCAAAGAATTATGTCGCAGGTATAGCAGCATACACAAGGGGGACGGTGGTCGGCTGCACCAACAGCGGAGCAATCCTGGCTCAAACGTACAGTACCGCAGCTCCGGCCGGATATCATGCCGGAGGAATTGTCGGAAGGATTTACGCTACTTCAGCCACAGGCGCAGCAACTGTCACAAAATCAGAGTATTCCATCCGCCAGTATGCATCCCTGTCAGACTATACGGAGTTGTCCGGAGAATATACCGCGTCTGTTCTCAACTGTTCTAACAGTGGAAAGGTTGAGGGAGCCTCCGCTACAGCCGGAACCTCTTTCCGTGTCGGTGGTATTGTGGGAAGCGTCAATGGGGCTCAGATATTTATCGGCTGTTATAACAGTGGAGAGGTCGTAGGTGACGGTCTGTGTGGCGGTATCTTAGGTTATGCTGAGAGCAGTACTTCTTTTGCCGGAAGCTTTAAATACTGCTATCAGCTTGGCAGCACAGTGCATAAGCATGATGGTACTTATGCGAATCAACGTTATACTACTACTTTGTCTGCTTTCAACGGCACAATAGTTGGCGGTAAATGTAAGGCTGCGGCAATAACGGCCAATGACGCTTACAATAAATGTTACACCAAGTAAGCGTTAAGAGATATGGGCGGTATGGAACCTGTAAAATAGGGAACCTATGATGTGATCGTGGCGGGAGGAGGGATCGCCGGCGTTGCGGCGGTTTCCGCCTCCCGGGAAGGCGCGGAGGAGTGGGGAGACAGCAACAATTATGTGACGCTGCGTTTTGATTCCCTTGTTACCTATCCGGTGATGTAATGGCGCTTCCTTTTATGCCGCAGCTAAGGACAATCCGAAGAATTGAAGGAGATTGCGATTTTGAAGCAATAGACGGGAAAAAGTTATGGGTAGAAAAATCAGAATTGGAATTTTTGGCATCGGTCATAACCATGCCGCTGCCGCTATTACGACACTGAGAGCACAAAGGGATGTGGAGATCGTCGGTCTGTGGGAGCGGGATCCTGCCATGCTGGAACGGCGGCTGCGGGAAAATCCTGCAGCCTATCAG
>CAKSAI010000397.1 GCA_934434905.1 uncultured Lachnospiraceae bacterium
CTCCTCCCCCAGCTTGAGCACAATATTTTTCTGCAATACTCCGCAGTGGTTATTTCCTTTTTCACAGGAACTAAAACAACTTCCGCCCACCACAGCAGCAGGATCACTCTCTGTGTGGTACGGTCCGATAAAGGTATCCCTCAGGCTGTCAAAGCCATCCGGCTCAAAATTAGCGGTAAAATACTGATATCCGAACTCTTCATAGAACAGATCCTCTTCGATGATCCCGTCTTCATAGGAAGAACCGGCGCAGTAGAGGCTCATCTGATAGTTCTGATTGTCCAGCATGATATGATGAAAAGAGAATTCCAGATAAGAAAACACCTTCAACTTGCGTTCTCTGGTGTCATTATTTTTGATCTTCACATCCCACAGCTCCACCGGATCCTCCCTGGGGATCACCAATGTCTGGGTTCCGTGGATCTTCTTGTAATCACATTCATAAGTGGTGTAGCTCATTCCGTGACGGCAGCTGTAATCGGCCTCCGAGAGAGATTTCCCCACCGGCTGCCAGGACAGCGTCCAATAATCCCCATCCTCCTCGTCCCGAAGATACACATACTGCCCCGGACGATCCATGGGAACTCCATTGCCCCGAAATCTTGTGATTCTGTGGTATTCCGGCGACTTATAGAAGAGGTAGCCCCCCGCAGTGTGGTTGACTACCGCCGCCATATCCTTCACCCCAAGGTAATTGGTCCATGAGGTGGGAAGGTCTATGCGCTCAATGACGTACTCCCGGCTCGCGGGATCGAAATAGCCGTATTTCATGATAAAAGCCCCCTTCTCTTTTTCTTTATAGGCTTTTATCTACGCTTTGAGGATAGACCCAGATGTTATAATTTGTATATTATTGTCCAAATGAAAACACAGCTTCCGACCACAGGCTTATCTCATCGATCCGCTTCAATTCCTCCGCTGTGAAGGTGGCATTCCTGGCAACACCGATATTCTCCAGAATCTGCTCCGGTCTGGAAGCCCCGATGAGAACGGAGCACACCTCGTCATCCTTCAAGATCCAGGACAGCGCCATCTGCGCCAGAGTCTGCCCCCGCTCTGCGGCCAGTTCATTCAATTTCCGTATCTGGTCCAGCCGTTCCGCAGTCAGAGCACTCTCCTGTAAAAAGCGGTGATCCACGGCAATCCTGCTGTCCTTCGGAATTCCATTCAGATACTTGTCGGTCAGAAGTCCCTGCGCCAGCGGGCTGAACGCAATAATACCCATTCCAAGCTCCTTGCAGGCTGCTTTTACACCATCCTCCTCGATGGTCCGGTCAAATATGGAATATCTCCTCTGATTGACGATCAGCGGACAGTGGAGTTCCTTCATGATCTGAATCGCTTTTTCCGTGTACTCCTTATTATAATTGGAAATGCCTGCATACAATGCCTTTCCGCTGTGTACAATAGATGCCAGTGCTCCCATGGTTTCCTCCAGAGGCGTATTGGGGTCCATTCTGTGATGATAAAAGATATCCACATAATCAAGTCCCAGGCGTTTCAGACTCTGATCTACACTGGCCATCAGATATTTTCTGCTGCCCCAGTCCCCATACGGTCCCGGCCACATATCGTAACCGGCCTTGGTGGTCACCACCAGTTCATCCCGGTATGGCCCAAAATCTTCCTTTAAGATCCGCCCTGCATTTTTCTCAGCGCTTCCGTAAACCGGGCCATAGTTGTTGGCCAGATCAAACTGCGTGATTCCATTGTCAAAGGCCGTGCGGCACATAGCCTTCATGGTGTCATACTTGCCGCTGCTGCCAAAATTGTGCCAGAATCCCAACGATACCGCCGGGAACTTCAAACCGCTGTTTCCAACTCTGTGATAGACCATATCCTCATACCGCCGATCACTTGCCACATATACATCCGCCATGTCATGTCCTCCTTGTCAATCTTAACAAATGAATTTGTCCAGCTCTGCTTCCACTCTTTTATTCACCTTTACCTTAGGCTGATCGATGATCCTGCCCCTTGTCACCACCATTTCAACCTTGCGAAGAACTCTCAGATCCTCTAAGGGATTCTTATCTGTGACGATCATATCCGCACATTTTCCTTTTGTGATCGACCCTGTGATATCCCCGATACCAGCCAGCTCTGCGCTTCTGGCCGTAGCCGTATAGAGCGCGAAGGAATTGGATACGCCCACATATTTATGAAAATAATACAGCTCTCTCCAGAAATCATACTGGGTGATCCACGGACAGCCCACATCATTTCCCAGAACTACCGGGATCTCATTCTCCAATGCCGCCTTCGCGCATGCAACGATGCCTTCAAACACCACATTTCCGTTGTATTGTTCCACTTCCGTCGCATTTGTGATGGAACGGTCAAACAAAGCATATGGCAACGCCGGAGATATCGTTGTACACAGAAAAGCCCCTCTCTGCTGAAACAGCTCTATCATCTCAGCATCCATCTTGGCTCCATGCTCAATGGAATCCACACCGTTCTCAAGGGCAACTCTTACACCTTCCGTGGATTCCACATGCGCTGCCACCACATATCCGGCTGCATGTGCCTTATCACAGACTGCCTTCACCATCCCGGGATCCATCTTCAGTTCCCCCGGCACGCCCTTTTCCTTGGCATCCATCACGCCTCCGGTGATCATCAATTTGATCAGATCCACCTTCTCCTTCTCGGACTCTTCCAGATGCTGTATGGCCTCCTCAATATTATGGGCTGCAACTGCTACTGAACCTGCCATGTGTCCGCCCGGCACAGAGATTCCTTGATTGGCCGCCAGTATCCTTGGGCCGGTCTTTGTTCCTGCCGCGATCTCATCCCGAAGTCTGGTATCAAAGTTTCCAAGGCCGCCCACGGTACGGATGGTCGTCACTCCGCTTAGCAGCTCTTCCCTGGCAAATCCGCACACCATCTTATAAGCAACTGCTCTGGTAAGGGATGAGCCCATGATCGTCCGAACCAGCTTCTCATTATCCCGCTGCTTCTTCTGGGGCTTTCCGTTTCCCGCAAGGTGCACATGCATATTGATCAGACCGGGCATGATATAGCGCCCCTGCAGATCAATCTTCTCATATCCCTTTAAGTCTGCGTCTTCCGGTCGGATATCAAC
>CAKSAI010000398.1 GCA_934434905.1 uncultured Lachnospiraceae bacterium
CTTTTAATGTGATCTTCATTGTCGTCTCTCCTTTTCTTTTATGGTGGGTGTATAAAAAAATCCCACGCACTACAATCCTGTAATGCATGGGACGAATAATCTCGCGGTTCCACCCTGCTTGCTCTGCTGCAACAACCGCTGCAGACAAAACCTCTTATTGATCAGTCAGCCATATAACGCACAGCTACTGTCTGATGATAACGGAATCACCGGACCGGATTGGGGCCACTCGGAGGTAGTCTTCAAATGCTTCCCGAAAAACTGCTTTCAGCACCGATAGCGGGCAGTTCTCTCTGTTACGTTCCACATCCTACTCGTCTCGTCAACGTGTTCTCTGATGATTACTCATTGTAATACTATTTTTCGGAAATGTAAAGTGTTTTTTTGCGTTTATCCAAAAACCTTGTAACAGTTTAACCCACGCCATTCACCGCCCCTCCGCACGCATATCATAGAGACGATTTTTTTCACTGCGGAAGCAATCATATGCGGTCAACGCGTAATATGCCTGCTCCGTTGCCATACCATCAGCATCCGGCATCTCCATAGTGTGGCAAAAGCCACCCTGTACTGCAAAGCTGCAGAGCGCCTCAAGAACACTATTTCCGTTTTTTATGAATCGCTCGTCTTTTTGCGGATCGATTCCCAACGCCGCCAATGCAACGACCACTTGCGCGCAGGACTCACTGCTTTCACTGCCCCAGCCCGCATAAGCACCATTCTCATGCTGAATCACAGAAAGATGCTGCAATGCTTGTTCCACGGTTGCTGCAACCTCTGCATTTTCACTGCAATATGGTGCCAGTGCAGTCAATGCCATAGCTGTCAGATCAGGATCAGAAGTGTCTCCAAATAAACTCCAGCCACCGTCTGCATTCTGTGCCTTTAGAAGATACGAAATGAGTTTTTCACGTGTAGTCTGCTCTTCTCCGTCTGAGGCAGCAGGTATTTCATACCCCCCGCAATCCAGCGCGATCAGTGCCCAGATTGGTCCATTGACGCCCTGGTACTCAAGGTAGTTCATATCCGTCAATCCTTCCAGCAGATTCATGCCGCCGATGTCTGTGACATCACCACCCGCTGCAGTTACTCCAAGAATAATGCGTGAATTATCGGAAGACTTATAAGGATCCAAACGCGCGGAACCGATGCCGATAACATACGCCTGTACCTTCCGAAGATATCCCTCCGCCACACTCTCTTTCAACCGCTCTGACCGGCTCAATCCGATAACAGCCCACTCGCCGCCTACTGAACCGACTTCAAAGTCTTCCTGCTTTTCAAGTGTCTGTCCCGTCTGCTGATAGATTGTCTCCCACGGCTCCGGCGCAGTGCCGCAGGCACACAGAAACACAAGCAGGAATATCAGAAAATTCACAGCACACTTTTTATACTTCTTATACATAAATTCTCCTCTTTCACAGAAAACAGATCTATCCCAACCGGATTTCATGAGAACAATGCTTCCTTTTCGCTTGCACCTGTCGCTCTACAGGAAGTAAACATACTTCAGCCGAATCCTTTCCAAAAGCCCCGCACGCTTCCAGGCTCTGCACCAGACCTCCTCCGTCAGGCTAAGAATACGCTGCCGCTGTTCCTCCTGCATGGAATGACCACTGAAGCTCGCCTCCTTCCAGATCGCAACTGACACGAGATAATCACTGCGAAGATCCTCATCCAGAAATACAGCATACTCCTCCGGGGGGCAATTTTGGGGCTGTATGCCCTGTGCACAAAGAACATCCATCATATAGCGATATATCTCTCGAATAGCCGTTGCGACATCGTCGCTTCGAAAAGTTGCTTTTCGCCTTGCTGCTTTCTTTCGCTCCCATACCAGCCAGAGAATAAAAAGGAAAAGTAGTACCATAAGCAACAAAATTGCAATTCCCAGCAATATTTCGAGCCGATGCTTCAGCCAGAACGACACCAGGGTAGGATCCTGCGTATCTGTACTCTGCGGCATATCTTCAATATTATCTGCAGTGCGATCCTGTGGCAGTTGGCCGATCAACCCGGAAATATCCCGATATTTTTCCACCTGCTCCATCGTGGAGAAATAGGCCGGTGTCACCTCAAAGGGCAGCCACCCAACGCCATCCTGATAATACTCTACCCATGCATGCGCATGACTGCCATCCAGCGAAAGTGTTTGTCCGGGCTGCATATCCTGTGCTTCCTGCCGGGTTATAAGAAAGCCCTCCACATAGCGCGCGGGGATGCCATAATAGCGGAACATCAACGCTGCAGCCGTCGCATAGTGAATACTGTATCCCTTCTTTGTCCCATCCAGAAAGTTCAGGACAAAATCTATCCCATTGCCTACCGGAGTGATATCGTTTTCCTCATAACTGACATACGTGCTAAGATAGTAGAGAATATTCTGCTTTGCATTTTGGTAATCAAAATGCGTCTCTTCATTTTCAACGGCATACTCACCAAGCTTATCGGTAAGATAACTGCGGATATCCGCAGGAATTGCAGTATAGTTTTGATAAACAAAGGAATTATATATGCCTTCATTATTCAGAAATGTCTTCTCATCCGAATTCTGCCAAAGCTTTGCATTGATCTTCTGGTACTGTGTGATGAGACCAATGCCTGCATGAAGCGAATATTTCCTCTGTCCATAAAATCCCTGTGCCAGCAAGGTACGATCGCCGATCGCCGCAGGATCCAGTCCGGCACTGTCTGTCAACAGCTCATAGGGTGCATAGAGATATCTGGAGGAAAGTCCCACGTTTTCAATCTGAAGCGTATTCTCCTCCTCCGCCACCTCCGGCCAGGCAGCCGCGGCCGCGGATGCGATCTGTGCCTGCGGATAGAAGCCGTCACTATGCAACCAATAGAAGCTGTCCCCTGCCATGCAGAGCGTTTCGGCATCCAGCGTATGCCAGCAGTTATTTTCATAGATTTCACCGGTAAATCCGCGCAAATAATAGGAAGCAGGCGCCTGCATTGTAACCTTTAAGACAATTTCTCCCGTTGTACGCCGCGCACCCACCGTGCCAAGCTTACCCTCCGGCAATCCGGCATAATCATTGTTTCCGTAACGAAGCTGCTGCACTCCTTCTTCAATCC
>CAKSAI010000399.1 GCA_934434905.1 uncultured Lachnospiraceae bacterium
AAAGTCGCACCTGCACGAACCGGCAGGCTCCTCCAGCTGTTCATTTCCAAACTTCGAATCGTGTCATGGCTTTTCATGATGCAGCCTCTCCGAACGGAACTTTTCTCCAAGCGAACCTTTTAGCAGAGGCGGTTCTAGCGGAGATGAAATCCAGCCCTTACGGAGACTTAGGCGTGAGGGCCACACCCCGAACGTCTTAGTCGCAGTCAGGGATTAGTTCATCGGAGCGTTGCCTCCAGTTCGCGTGAGAAAAGTTTCGCTCGGGAGGTGTCTGCATAGCCATGGATAGTAAATACACCATTTCGAAGTGCGTACATTTTATTGTAACAATTCGCGTGCAAAAACTATTGTAAAATCGAAATCTCTCTGCTATAATGAAAACTAGTTACGAGGCGGCAACTGTGACAGCTGAGTAATGGGCATAATGAGACACAAGAGGTTGGAGGATGAGTTTATGAACGAAGAGAACAACAACTACGAAAACAATAATGGGGAACCCCAATATACGGAACCGACACCTACACAGTCAGTATACGTGGAACCGACACCGGAACAACCGGTATATACGGAACCGACACCTACACAGTCAGTATACGTGGAACCGACACCTGAGCAGCCGGTCTATAATCAGCCTGTTTATAATCAGCAGGTTTATGGTCAGCCGATGAATGGACCTGCTCCCATGCAGTACAACTCCGGGAAGAAGAGCAATGGCTTTGGAATCGCGTCTATGGTATGCGGTATCCTGGCATTGATCACCTGCTGCATCTGGTGTACTGCGATTCCGCTGGCAATCGTATCGATTGTGTTTGGTATCCTTCAGATCGTGAAGAACGAGTCTAAGGGAATGGCCATTGCCGGTATCGTATGTTCTGCGGTTGCGTTGATCATGTTGCTAGTATTTTTCGCATATGGAAGGTATATGCAGACCAGCGGAGCCTACAATGAATTGTATAATGAATTATACAATGAGCTGTACAATGCTTTGAATCAATACGGATATTACTAAGAGAACATCTAGTTTCATAAGAAACACGCAAATACCATGACGAAGACAGTACGTTACAGGAAGAACGTGACAGCGAGCCGGGAGGGTGTAAGCCGGTACCAGTAGCCTGTAGCCGAAGATCACTTCCGAGTAGCAGGCTGAAAACAAAGGTTACGATTCACAGCCGTGAGTTGGAGCAGTAAACAGTAACCGGTAAAGTAAGCACTGACGGATTGTTCCCCCGTTACGGGAACCATGTATGCAAGGGAAGCCCTTAAGTACAATGTAACAGGTGGTATGCGATGGTATGAGAACCTCGTCCTTTTACGGACGGGGTTCCTTTGCTATATAAGATTTCATTTTGAAAAAGGAGACTGACATGTATAACAAAGTTGACACCAACATGAACTTCGTAGAACGGGAAAAAGCGACAGAACAGTTCTGGAAGGAAAATCACATTTTTGAAAAAAGTATGGAGAACCGGAAGGAAGGGGAGACCTATACCTTTTATGACGGACCGCCAACCGCCAACGGCAAGCCTCACATCGGCCATGTGCTGACACGTGTTATTAAGGATATGATCCCCCGCTATCAGACCATGAAGGGTAAGATGGTTCCGAGAAAGGCAGGCTGGGATACCCATGGACTTCCGGTGGAGCTGGAAGTGGAAAAGCTTCTGGGCATCAACGGCAAGGATCAGATCGAAGAATATGGTCTGGAGCCATTTATCAAGAAGTGTAAGGAGAGCGTCTGGAAGTACAAGGGCATGTGGGAGGATTTCTCCGGTACCGTAGGCTTCTGGGCGGATATGGAGCATCCGTATGTCACCTATGACAATGATTATATCGAGTCCGAGTGGTGGGCTTTAAAGCAGATCTGGGAGAAAGGTCTTCTGTACAAGGGCTTTAAGATCGTGCCCTATTGTCCGCGTTGCGGTACGCCCCTTTCCGCCCAGGAGGTAGCGCAGGGCTATAAGGATGTGAAGGAGCGTTCAGCCATCGCACGGTTTAAGGTGAAGGGAGAGGATGCATACATCCTGGCATGGACCACCACACCCTGGACCTTGCCATCGAACGTTGCCCTTTGCGTCAACCCAAATGAGACCTACGCTAAGGTGAACTGTGTGGATGGCTGTACCTACTATATGGCAGAAGCGCTGCTGGATACGGTGCTGGGCAGCCTTGCCAAGGATGGGGAGAAGGCTTATGAGATCCTTGAGACATATAATGGAAAAGAACTGGAATACAAGGAATACGAGCCCCTGTTCGACTGCGCGGTGGATATCTGCGAGAAGCAGAAGAAAAAGGCCTTCTATGTAACCTGCGACACCTATGTAACACTGACGGACGGAACCGGCGTGGTGCATATCGCACCGGCCTTCGGTGAGGACGATGCTAATGTGGGCAAGAAATACGATCTTCCTTTCGTCCAGTTGGTAAACGGCAAGGGTGAGATGACGGAAGAGACTCCCTATGCAGGCGTTTTCTGTAAGAAAGCGGATCCCATGGTTCTTCAGGATCTGGAGGATAAGGGACTTCTCTTTGATGCCCCCAAGTTCGAGCACAGCTATCCGCATTGCTGGCGTTGTGACACACCGCTGATCTATTACGCCAGAGAGTCCTGGTTCATCAAGATGACGGCGGTGAAGGATGAGCTGATCGCCAACAACAATACCATCAACTGGATCCCGGAGAGCATCGGCAAGGGACGCTTCGGAGATTGGCTGGAAAATGTCCAGGATTGGGGAATTTCCAGAAACCGTTATTGGGGAACGCCGCTGAATATCTGGGAGTGCGAGTGCGGACATATGCATTCTGTCGGGAGTATCGAAGAGCTGAAGTCTCTGTCGGATAACTGCCCGGAGGATATCGAGCTGCACCGCCCGTATATCGACGCTGTGACTATCAAGTGCCCCCACTGCGGGAAGGAGATGCACCGGGTACCGGAGGTCATCGACTGCTGGTTTGACTCAGGAGCCATGCCCTTTGCCCAGCATCATTATCCCTTTGAGAACCAGGAGATATTTGCGCAGCAGTTCCCGGCACAGTTTATCTCCGAGGCTGTGGATCAGACCAGAGGCTGGTTCTATTC
>CAKSAI010000400.1 GCA_934434905.1 uncultured Lachnospiraceae bacterium
TATCATCTGATCCAGGGTATTTTCCAATATCATCAAAGCTTCGTTCACGGTACAATCAGTAAGCTGTGCACCCGCCACGTTCATATGACCGCCGCCGCCGATCCGTTCCATGATTAGCTGCACATTGATCTCATCAATGGAACGGGAGCTGATATACACCTTCCCATTGTACTCTGTCAGCACGAAGGATGCCTTGATCCCCACGATATTCAAAAGCTCGTTGGCCGCCTGGGCGCCTACGATCGTCGGGCTCTCTATGCCTTCGCTCGGGCAGACAGTAACAGCAAACACGCCCTGGTAGACCTCCGCCTGGCGCACTGCCTCAGCTCTCGCCTTGTAGGCATTCATGTCATCCCGCAG
Source organism: uncultured Lachnospiraceae bacterium (assembly GCA_934434905.1). GTDB lineage: Bacteria > Bacillota > Clostridia > Lachnospirales > Lachnospiraceae > 14-2. Next base: position 361 of record CAKSAI010000400.1, read on the forward strand.
CATCTTCCGCACCCTGGTGACCTCCGCGCCGCACCGTCTCAGATAGGCTGCCGCCTCAAAGGTACGCACCCCGGTCTTGGTATTGAAGTTATCCGTATCGATCAGAATCCCCGCATAGATACAATCTGCCTCCTGGGGCTCCAGATGGATATTTTCGGTAAAATACTGCAGCACCTCAGCCACCATCTCACAGGTGGAAGAAGCGTAGGTCTCAATATAGGATAATACGGCATTGTCGATAACATCACTTCCCTGTCGGTGATGGTCAAACACCACAATGGTCTTGGTCCGTCCCAAAAGCTCCGGACACTCGGTATAGCTTGGCCGATTGGTATCCACCACCATCACCAGCGCATTGTTATCCACCAGATCCTTGGCTGCCTCGCTCTTTAAGAACATATCATGGGGATAGCCGCGTTCCTCTGTGAACAGCTCCTTAAAGGGCCGCAGGGATGAGGTTACCTCGTTCAGTACGATATTCGCCTTCTTTCCAAGCACATGAGCCGCGCAGTATATCCCGATGGCGGCCCCGAAGGCATCCACGTCGCTGATACTGTGCCCCATGATTACCACACGTTCCTTACTCTCTATGATCTCCCGGAGCGCATGGGCCTTCACACGAGCCTTCACCCGGGTCATCTTCTCTACTTGACGGGTCTTGCCGCCGTAGTAGGAGATCTTCTCGCCTTCCTTGACTACCGCCTGATCACCGCCACGGCCCAGGGCAAGGTCTATTGCCATCCGTGAATACTCATAATTCTGGCTGTAGCTGACACCGCCGTTTCCGATACCAATGCTTAATGTCACAGCCATTTCATTGCCGACCCTGATGGTCTTCACATCTTCCATAATGCTGAACTTATCTGTCAGCAAATCGTTCAGGTACTTCTGGCGGAACACCACGAAATACTTATCCTTCTCCAGCTTCTTCACCAGGCTGTCCCGCTCTGTAAAGTATTTATTTACCTTCCGGTCTACCAGAGCTACCAGCAGGGAGCGCTTCACTTCCTCAATGCTGGCTAACGCCTCCTCGTAATTATCTATGTAAACAAGACCACAGACCATCTTCTGCTCCCGGTTCTCCACCATATACCGATGAAGCCGCGTCTCATCGAAGAGGTACAGTACCGTCAGGAACTGATCGCTCTGTTCCACAGATATCACAGCATTGTTATCTGTAACTGCGTCAAAGTAAATCTTGTCCATGCTGGCCCGAAGATAGCGGTTCTGATCCGTCAGTTCCATCTGGAAGGTTCCCTGATTCTTCTGGAGCACCTCCCTGGTAAGCGCCGGGAAAATGCTGGTGATGGACTTGTGATAATCCTTGTCCTTTCCGGTCAGCTCAGCAAATTGCTTATTCACCCAGAGAAGCTTGCCATTGTAGTCCAGCAGCGCATAGGGAAGCTCGAACTCATCCAGCAGCTTCTTCTGTACAGTGCCATACTGGGTGGCAAAATTGATCAGCTCGTTTAAAAGAGCCGGTTTATTGCGCATGTATGCGATCAGGACAATGACGAAATAAAGCACGACAAAGCCGGAAAACACTGCGCCCAGCTTGACGTTCAGGAAATAGATCGGCACGTTCATGATTGCCAGCAATATGGTAAGAAGCAGGGGCCAGTACATATAGCTTCGCAGTCGGCCCTTCAGCTTGATCTTTGATTTCATTTCAAATACCTCCTGAGGGGGGTGGGGTTACTTTTTGGGGCAGAGGCCCTTTCCGTATATTATACTCTGAAATATAAAAAAAGTAAAGTCGGGTAATAAAAGAATGCCGCTCCACAGCCGGATTCCAGCCATTTCACGACATTCTCCTCATTTACTTCTTATTCCGCTACATAAGGCATAAGAGCGATATGTCTTGCTCTCTTGATTGCCACGGTAAGCGCTCTCTGGTGCTTCGCACAGTTGCCGGTGATTCTTCTGGGAAGAATCTTACCTCTCTCAGAGATGTATCTCTTCAGCTTGTTTGTGTCCTTATAATCGATCACATTGTCTTTGCCGCAGAATACGCAGACTTTCTTTCTTCTGCGGATACCGCCTCTGCGCTTCATGGGCGCATCGCTTTTGTCAGCTTTATTGTAAGCCATGTTGGTTACCTCCTATTTGACTAGTTAAATGGTAATTCTTCATCAATACCATCCGGAATATTCATGAAACCATCCCCGGCTGCTGCGCTCGGTGCCGGCCGATCCGCCGGTGCGAATCCGCCGCCCTGCTGATAACCATTGTTATCGCTGGCAGCCTTGCTCTCAGCAAATTCCTGATCCTCCACAACCACGTCCGTGGTATAGACCTTCTGGCCTTCCTGGTTGGTATAGCTTCCGGTCTGGATCCTTCCGGTGACTACCACCTTAAGTCCCTTGCGGAAATACTTCTCCGCGAACTCTGCACTTCTTCCGAATGCAACACATCCGATGAAGTCTGCAGTCTGCTCACCGTTAGAATTATTTCTATTGAATCTACGGTCTACTGCAAGTGAAAATCTAGCGATTGCTGTAGATGTCTCCCCCTGAGAATAGCGGATCTCAGCATCTCTAGTCATTCTACCCATTAGTATTACTTTATTCATAATACGATCTCCTATTTTCTTATACTATGCCTCGTCTTTTCTAACGCATAAGAAACGAAGAACATTATCCATGATACGAACGTCCTGCTCTACTTCTGCTGGAACAGTAGAAGCTGCATCGAAC
>CAKSAI010000401.1 GCA_934434905.1 uncultured Lachnospiraceae bacterium
AAGCCGGGAAAGAAGGCGAAGCCCGGCACCCGGATATCCTTTGGCGGAGGACTTCTCATCGGAGAAGTCCTTGAGGTGGTAGAGGACGGCAATCGCCTTATCCAGTTTCATTACGAAGGTATCTTCGAGGAGATATTGGATCAACTGGGCCAGATGCCCCTTCCACCTTATATCACGCATCAACTGGAGGATAAGAATCGGTATCAGACGGTGTATGCCAAGTATGACGGCTCTGCCGCTGCCCCTACGGCAGGACTTCACTTTACGCCGGAGCTGTTAAATGAAATCCGGGCTATGGGCGTGCGGATCGCGGAGGTAACACTGCATGTGGGGCTTGGAACCTTCCGTCCGGTGAAGGTGGAGAATGTACAGGAGCACCACATGCATTCGGAATTCTACCAGATTGATGAAGAGGCGGCCAATATTATAAATGAGACGAAGCAGAGAGGCGGCAGGGTTATCTGTGTGGGAACCACAAGCTGCCGGACCATCGAATCGGCCGCAGCAGAGGACGGCACGATCCGCCCGTGCAGCGGGTGGACGGAGATATTCATTTATCCGGGCTATCGGTTCAAGGTATTGGATTGCCTGATCACGAATTTTCATCTACCGGAGTCCACCCTGGTGATGCTGGTGTCGGCACTGGCGGGGCGGGAACAGATCCTGCATGCGTATGAGGAAGCTGTGAAGGAACGATATCGGTTCTTCAGCTTCGGGGACGCTATGTTCATAACGGATTAGCCAGACCACTACAGAAATGGATGCAGCGAACCTGTTACAATTTTGAGGTGACACATTGAATATCAATTATCAGAAAGAACTGGAAACAATTATAGCAAAGCATCAGCGCGCGGGAGAGATTCCGACGCTATTCCTTCATAGCTGCTGCGCACCCTGCAGCAGCTATGTTCTGGAGTATCTGTCTGACTATTTTTACATTACCGTGTTTTACTATAACCCCAATATTTACCCGGATGAAGAGTATTTTAAGCGGGTGGAGGAGCAGAAGCAGTTTATCAAATGTTTTCCTGCAAAATATCCCATCCAATTTGTGGAGGGGCGCTTTGACAAGGAGCGCTTCTATCAGATGGCGAAGGGCCTGGAGCATGTGCCGGAGGGCGGTGAACGGTGCTTTCGCTGCTACGAACTGCGTCTTCGGGAAGCCGCGGAATACGCAAGTTCTCATCACATGGACTATTTTACCACAACGCTTTCCATCAGTCCTTTGAAGAATGCTCAGAAGCTGAATGAGATCGGACTCGCCCTGGCGGAAGAATACGGCGTGAATTATCTTGTCTCTGATTTTAAAAAGAAAAATGGTTATAAACGTTCTGTGGAGCTGTCACGGGAATATGGAATGTATCGGCAGGATTACTGCGGGTGCGTGTACTCCATAAACAGTTCAGCCAGACCGAAGAAGGACGGAAACTGAAAAATTTTCTTGCATTTCCCGTGAAATATGCTAAAATAACACTATCTATCTTATCGAACGAACCCCCAAGTACGACGAAGAACAGGAAGAATATTGTACAGTGCAATAGCGACTGCTGCCATTCACGGAATCGGCAGCATGATCATACAGGTGGAGACCGATGTGTGCAGCGGGATGCCGGAATTCGAGATGGTTGGCATTCTGTCCTCGGAGGTGCGGGAGGCCAAGGCACGCATACGATCTGCGATACGGAATACCGGTTTTTCCCTGCCGCCCAGGAAGGTTACCATCAGCCTTTATCCGGCGGATGTGCGCAAGAGCGGAACAGGCTTTGACCTGCCCATTGCCCTCTCGGTGTTGGCGGCCAACGGCCTTCTGGATACCGGGAATGGAGCACATACTCTTTTTGCAGGCGAGATCACCTTAAGCGGGGAACTGCGCCCAATCCGCGGCATTCTTCCCATGGTGCTGGCAGCCAAGGAGGCCGGCTACCGGGAGGTGGTAGTGCCGAAGGACAATGCCCGGGAAGCCTGCTTTGTGAAAGGGATCACCATACATCCTGCCACATCACTGGCGCAGGTGGTAGCATGGCTTAAGGGCAGCGAGAGCCTGGAAACTATGTCCTATAATATAGAAGAAACAGATACAGGCGCTTTGGCAGACGTGGATTTTGCAGAGATCAACGGACAGCGCCTTTTGCGGCGTGCCTGTGAGGTGGCGGCTGCAGGAATGCATAATGTCCTGATGGTGGGACCGCCCGGTTCCGGCAAGACCATGGCGGCCAGGGCGCTGCCGGGAATCCTTCCGCCCCTTAAGGAGGAAGAGATGACAGTGCTGGCGAAGATCTACAGCGTCAGCGGATTGTTCGAAGAGCGGAAGAACAGACTGTCTGCCCGGCCGTTCCGCAGTCCCCATTATTCCATCACCAGGACGGCACTGGTGGGCGGAGGACGTATCCCGTCACCGGGAGAGATCAGTCTGTCCCACAAGGGCATCTTGTTTTTGGATGAGCTGACAGAGTATGAGAAGCCGGTGCTGGAACAGCTGCGGCAGCCGCTTGAGGAACGACAGATCCATCTGGTACGAAGCAGCGGAAGCTACAGCTACCCGGCGGATTTCATGCTTGTAACAGCACTGAATCCGTGTAGCTGCGGTTACTATCCGGATCGTGAGAAATGTACCTGTACACCCGGGGATGTCCGCCGTCATCTGGCTAAGATCAGCCGTCCCCTTCTGGATCGTATGGACATATTTGTTGAAGCGCCTAAGCTTCACCTGGAGGATCTGGCAACTCCAAGAAAGAACGAGAGCTCGGCAGAGATACGCAGGCGGGTGCAGAGAGCACATGAGCTCCAGAGGCAGCGTTATCAGGGAGAGAACTTCTTTTATAACAGCCGTATACCTTCGGAGAAGATTGACATCTATTGTCCCATGGAACAGGAGGCGAAGCAGCAGCTTTCCAAGGCCTTTGACGAGCTGGATTTAAGCGCACGCGCGTACTATCGGCTGATTCGGGTGGCACGAACCATTGCAGATCTGGCGGAGAGTCCCAAGATCCAGGGCAGTCATATGCGTGAGGCGCTCCTATACCGGAGCATGGATGATGCACTTTGGAGG
>CAKSAI010000402.1 GCA_934434905.1 uncultured Lachnospiraceae bacterium
ACCCGGTATGGCCGATCAGTCCGACGAACTCGCCGGGCTGAATCTCCAGGTTGATATGAGACAGCGCCCTTTTTTCATCCTTACTCCGCAGGGTTTCCGCTGAATTAAGCGTAAATTCAAACAACAGATTTTCCTGTATATCGCTTCCGACTGGCGGAGTATTTTCCCAGACATATGTGCTGTTATGCGGCAGATATACCAGCGCACCATGCGGTATATAGAGCGGCGGAAGCCCCTTTTGATAGCAGACACCCATGGTATTTGCAAACAGTAGCAGTCCGTCAGTCGAGCGCGGATTGTGCATCGTAAAATTGCTTTTTCCGCCTACAAGCTGCTGCACCACAAATATGTCCGATATATCAAAATACATATTTCCAAGCTCTGAAAAATCGATATTCATATCGAATCCTCCGTGTGAAATCTCACCATAAACATAACATATCCTATTTGGCGTTACACTGGAGAATATAAGAGTAAAATTGGACTTTTTGAGACTAGAACTTCCTTGACTTTCACATTGTTTCTTATATAATTAAAATGAAATCAACAACAGGGAGGATATGTACCTATGGACTGGAACTTCGCCAATTTAGACCAGATTTTTTTCCGTATCTCTGACCTTTATGCAATACAACAGCTGGCAAGCGGAAAGACAGAATTCATCATGCAAAACCCCCGTCCGACCGATGCACTTCTGCTCTTTGCCGCCACAACAGGTATCTGCTATCAGAAGGATAAAGCCCCCATGTACATTCCCCAGGGAGCTCTTGTTTATCTTCCCAAGGGCTGCTCCTATATATGGGAGAATTCTCCTGCTCTTGCAGATGAAATGCAGGAAAATATGCTGTTCGAATTCACGCTCTATCCTGCCAGTCTCACCGTCGGTGAAAAGGGACAGCTATTTCCCGATTTCTCCGGTGAAGAACGAATTTCACTGAGCAGCCAGATTCGTATCCTGTCCACGCAGCATGCTTCCCTGTACAAGAAATTGTTTTCTTCCCTGATCGATGCCTTTTTGCATCGAAAATCATCACCCCTTGCTGTTTATTGTGCTGCTTATCAGCTTTTTCACACCTTGTCCGTCAACAGCAGACTGCAGAAAAAGAACACCTTGGATACCAAGATCATACAGACCGGTATCCGCTACATGGAAGAGCATCCTTGCCAAAGACTAAACGTAACGGAGGTCGCCAATATGTGCGGCGTCAGCGTCAGCTACTTTGAGCGAATCTTTAAGAGCTATGCCGGAGTGCCGCCCATCGAATATTTCAATAACCTGAAGATCTATCATATAAAAGAATTGCTGCAGGATGATAAGCTGACGTTAGATGAGATTGCCGAGCAGATGGAATACTGCGACAGCAGCTACCTGTGCCGGCTTTTCAAGAAAATGACCGGTATGACGCCGAAAGAATATAAGAACTTATATTTTACCCAGAGAAAAAAAGCGAAGTCCTTCACGTTCTCGCTGTCGGATAATTGCAAGAGTAATGGGTAATAGTTCAGCCAGACCTTTTTCGGTCTGGCTGAACTGTTATACTACCTTCGTGTATTCTTCAAGAACTCCGGAATCTTGATGTCCTTCTCCGGAATATTGCTCTCCGGGCGCTTGGGCCGCTGGATCCCTGTCAGGTTGGCAGCGGTACGCTCACCATAGCCGGCCTGGCTGTTCCCATAGGAAGCCTGTCCATTGCCGTAGCCGCCGTTGTTTCCATAGGAGGGATTATTCCCATAAGCGGATGTATTCGCTCCGTAGGAATTGTTTCCATTGGAAGTCATCGGGCGCTGACCGGGGTTATAGCCGCCTGTCGGTCTCACGGTGGAGCCTGCGCCATACTTTAATCCACCCATGATCTTGGGTGCAGTACCTGCTTCTTCCAGTCCGGTGGCGATCACGGTGATCACTGCCTCATCGGTCATGGACTCATCATACTTGGCACCGAAGATGATATTGGCATTGTCTCCGGCCAGATCCTGCACATAGCTGGCAGCATCGTTGGCATCCATCAGGGAGATGTCACCGGAAATATTGATAATGACATGGGTAGCGCCGGTGATGGTTGTCTCTAAGAGCGGGCTCGCCACTGCAAGCTTCACAGCCTCGATGGCCTTGTCATCGCCCTTAGCCTGTCCGATACCGATGTGCGCCAGGCCCTTATTCTTCATTACCGTCTGCACATCTGCAAAGTCCAGATTGATCAGAGCCGGCAGATTAATCAGATCCGTGATTCCCTGTACTGCCTGCTGCAGCACCTCGTCCGCCTTCCTTAAGGCATCCGGCATCGTGGTTCTGCGGTCTACGATCTCCAAAAGCTTATCGTTGGGAATCACGATCAGGGTATCTACATTCTGCTTCAGATTCTCAATGCCGGATAAGGCATTGGTCATACGTGTCTTCGCCTCGAACTTGAAGGGCTTCGTCACCACACCTACCGTGAGGATTCCCTGCTCCTTGGCAATCCCCGCAACCACGGGTGCTGCACCGGTTCCGGTTCCGCCGCCCATACCACAGGTCACAAACACCATGTCTGCTCCCTTGATGGCTGCTGCGATATCATCACTGCTCTCCTCTGCCGCCTTCTGTCCAACCTCCGGCTGCGCACCGGCGCCCAGTCCCTTGGTCAGCTTCTCACCAATCTGGATCAGAGTTGGCGCTTTGCAGAGCTGCAGCGCCTGCTTATCTGTGTTCACACCAATAAATTCCACACCGCCGATATTCTCATCGACCATTCTATTTACAGCATTATTGCCCGCGCCTCCTACACCGATAACTATAATCTTTGCACTGGCATCTGCTTCCGTTGTCTTAATCTCAAGCAAGGTAGTTCCTCCTTCTCATTTCATACTTATTTTACTTTTGTTTATCCCTTTATTCTGAGCTGTATTATCCCATTTTAAGCCCAGTTTTGTACTCATAGAACTATCATATAATTTTTCCGCAAATTAATCAACATAATTTTCGAATTTTTTGAAAAAAATTACTCATTTTTTTCAAAAGTGATATCCGTGGTATGTTCTGTCCAGCTTTCCAGGTGCAATGTG
>CAKSAI010000403.1 GCA_934434905.1 uncultured Lachnospiraceae bacterium
GGCTTTTTGCGTTTGTCCGGGTCCATGGCTGCACCCGGCGCGCAATAGGTATCTGATGCAAAGCAAGCATTCAGGAGAAACCCTGTACACAGGAGGGTCAGAGATGGGGGTCTCACTCCTGAGTACAGGTACATTATAACTCTCTAAAACTCTCTTGTAAAGGAGTTTTGAGGAGTTTATAGGAGTTTTGGAGAGTTGCACAAAAATGGAGGTGAGATTTTGTTTTATGAAAACTATGTAAAGTATTGCAAGCAAATCGGGAAATCTAAAACAGAAGTAGCAAAGCAAATTGGCAAAAGCTCAAAATCTGTTACAGGGTGGAAAAATGGGGCAATCCCAAGGAATGACACCCAGAAAAAATTAGCCGATTATTTTGGAATCAGCATCGAAGAACTAATGGGCACAAAAAAAGAGCCCGCCGGGGATGGCGAGCTTAATGATGAAAGCATGGCTGAATTTATAGAGATCGCAAAAAAATTTAGCCCAGAAAAACGAAAAGAACTTATCGCGTGGTTAAAGTCCGAAGAGGAATAAATCAGGTGACGTCAGAGGATTCTTCGGCTTCCATTTCTTTCATCTTTTTAAGAGCTTTTTGAATAAGCTCTGGATGCTCATAAAAGAAAGCAATGAATTCTTCAAACGTCATTTGAAACACTCCTTTTCACACTTTATGGTTGTTATCTTTGCTTAAATAATACAACTAAACTTGAGAAAAATCAACAGAAAAGAGGAAGAAAGCATGAAACTTGGCAAAAACGTCAAAATTGCAGTCTCCGGCTTGTGCATTGCGGCAACGTTGGCCGGTGCGGCTCTGCCTACATTGGCAGTCAGCCCCGCCGGGTATACCTCCCTGAGCCAGATCGAAGAGATGAACGATGCCGTAACTCCGGAACAGGTGGAAGCACTTATCAACCAGATTGGAATGGTAACAAGAAACAGCCGTCAAGCAATCGTTGCTGCGCTGAATGCATACAATCAGCTTGACGATGCAGGAAAAGAAGCAGTCAGTAACTTTTCTGTACTAGCTGAAGCGCAGCAGATTCTCGGAATCCAAGACGCACTTGCAAAGTGCCAAGTCGAATATGATAACGTCGAAGATGATTGGACGATCAAATCCCCTCATTATCAGACTCTCGACAAGCGTCTGACCTGTGGCATGGGTCCGTGGATGTACGTTTGGAACAACGGAGAAAATTTTTCGTTCCATGAATCGTTCACTTACTTCGGGAATCAGAAAATGGACATTGATACCATAGTCCTTCGCGGAGGCGATTATAAGTACACTTATAGTTGCGGTTACGATAATTCGGACTATGGATATGATAGAGGTTTGGGTCGCTGGTTTGCAATCGCTACTTTTAGTATGGAGGATAACGAAGTAGATTGGCTTCGTAATCTTCTGGGGGCTAAAACAGTTATCATGCGGTTTAATGGCGTGGACTACTCGCAGACCGACTATACATGGACGGCTCAAGATCGTCAGGCCGTCACCGATATGGTCAACCTGTATGACCTGCTAAAAGCCGCATCCCCTGAAGTGCGTGTGAAAGCGCTGAGAGGGTAAAGCATGGCAAGGAAAAAGTCCAACGAAATTGGTTGTTTTGGAATCCTGTTTCAAGTTCTTGTTGTAATGCCACTTCTTGCAATCGCACTTCTCGGAATATTCTTCTTGATTATTTTTGTTGTGTTATTTTTTGCAGCAGCATATGAAACATCAAAAGCCGTATTTGTTTTGATTTGTGCGATAGTTGTTCTTCTCTGTGTGGCAATTTACAAGTTGAAAAGCTTTATCAAGAAAAAGCATAAGAAGAACACTGAAATCGAAGAAGGCGAACCCCAAAATGAGATTTCGGTTGAAACGTCAGACCCGGCATCGGTCGTGATAAGCATTCCAGCAGTTGAACAAGTGGAAACAGCTCCGAAAAACGGAAAGTATCCGCAAGACTATCTTAACGAGTTGGATGGATACCAAGCGATTCGCAAAATCCAGAATCCTCATTATAAAATAGCGGTCATTGACTTTGAGACCACCGGACTAAAACCTGAAACGGATGAAATTGTGCAGGTCTCCATCATCGACGAAGAAGAAAATGTCCTTATCAACCAGCTTTGCAAACCAGAGTATACGGAAAGCTGGCCTCAAGCGTCGAGCGTTAATGGAATTTATATGCGTCATGTGCGCTTCTGTCCAACATTTGCACAGGTAGCACCCTATGTACAGGATATTTTGTCCAGAGCCGAAATCGTTATTGCTTACAACTATCCTTTTGAGCCAAACTTTTTGCGGTATCACGGTATCGACCCAGATCAATTTACTTGGGGGCCTGACCCAATGCGCGAGATGGTAAAATACTATAACATGGTGCACAACTCCCACAAGCAAAGGATGAGTTTGCAATGGGCATCCGACATTATCGGGTACAAGTACAATGCGCATGATGCTGCCGAGGATGTTAAAGCAACCCTGCATGTATATAATTTTACGCAAGAGCACTGGTCGGAAACGCGAGAGCTTTTAGAGCAGCGGGCCAAAAAGGAAGCTGAAGAAGCAAAACGCGAAGCCGAACGAAAAGCACGCAAAGGAAAGGTACAGTATCCAGAAAACAAGAATGCAGACCCACGACATCCCCTCTTTGGTAAAACAATCGTGATAACCGGCGAACTACCGATCGACCGAGACACAGCATCAAAAAGAGCTGCAAATCTAGGCGCAAAAGTACGGTTGCAGGTCAGCACTCGCACGCAAATATTGGTTTGCGGTCAGCGAGCCGAAGAGTGGGAAGAAAAGTATGGTAAAAAATCGTATAAAATAAAGAAAGTCGAGCAAATGAACGCCGAAGGCGCGAACATCGAAATCATGTCCGGCGAAAAGTTTATGGCTTTGCTCGAACAGTCTGCCGGGGACGATTAAAATGTGTCCACAGTGGACACCTTCACAAAAAATCCCCCGCCGCCGGGTGACGACGGGGAACGCAATGGTTAAGTAAGCGGCCTCTGAAATGCCAGCTCAATGAGGTTTAGCCACAGCTTAGCAT
>CAKSAI010000404.1 GCA_934434905.1 uncultured Lachnospiraceae bacterium
GCTTAAATGTGGGACAGGTAACTGCTCATAACGTTTGCACGGGTTCTGTCATCGGCCAGACGCAGGTATCTTTGAAAGCGGAAAACGTTTATACCACCAGGGAGAGCTATGCCAAGGCGATAGGATTGCTAGGTAACGGCGCAAAACTGGACGGAACAGTTACCATGTTGGCACAGAAAGAACTGCTTGGCACGGGTGCGGAGAAAAATACAGCCTTGAACTTTGATGACTATTGGGTGACAAAGGAAGATGCGACACCTGAGCTCAAGAGCTTTAAGGAAATCCGTGTGGCTAATATCAGTTGGTATGAATCAGCGATGGCTATTTATAATCTGTGTCTTGAACATATTAGAATGATTTTTTAATCAAAAATACAGAACAGGCAAGAAAATTGCCTGTTCTGTCGTAAAGGGAGGCTAATATACAAATATGGATTCACAGCAATATTTTAAAAACTTGATTACCCCGAAGGGGGCGATTGATGTAGTGCTGGACACAGATGCTTATAATGAGGTGGATGATCAGTATGCCATCGGCTATATGCTTCAGTACCCACAAAGGCTTCATGTGAAGGGGATCTGTGCGGCTCCGTTTTATAACAAGCGGTCCACCTCTGCAGAAGATGGTATGGAGAAAAGCTATGAAGAAATCGTGAAGCTTTTAAGGCTCATGCACAAGGATGATCTGAAAGACATTGTTTTTAAAGGATCAAGAACATATCTGAGGGATGAGGAGACTGCGGTGGAGTCGGAAGCGGCTGAGTTTATGGCGAAGCTTGCAGCAGGCTATTCTCCGGAGAAGCCACTGTATATTGTTGCTATAGGTGCCATCACAAACGTTGCGTCTGCAATGCTGAAAGATCCGGAAATGAAGGAGAAGTGCGTCGTGGTGTGGCTGGGCGGCCATGGACTCCATATGCCGGATGCCGCTTCGGAGTTTAACATGAAGCAGGATATTGCGGCTGCCAGAGTCGTTTTTAAGTCCGGCGTGCCACTTGTTCTGTTGCCCTGTGCAGGTGTTACGGATCGTTTTACAACAAGCAAGTATGAGCTGGAGCACTGGCTGAAAGGGAAAAATGCATTGTGCGATTATCTGTGTGATTACACCGTTCGGGTAGCAGATGCTCATGGAGCGGATCGGCCATGGAGCAGGATCATATGGGATGTCACGGCGGTGGCATGGCTTTTGAATGAAAATCACCGTTTCATGAAGGATAAACTGGTTGTATGCCCGCTGCCGGAATATGACAGGCAGTATGCTCTTGAAGCGGGCGGTCGGTTTATTAAATATGTTTATTACATACATCGGGATGAGCTGTTTCAGGATTTGTTTCGGATTTTGACAAAAGAGGAATAAGGAAAAAGGCCAGGAGGTTGTGTGATGGAGCATGGATTATTTTTGGAAATTCCCGATATGGAGGGCTACGGTATAAGGGTAGCGGAAACGGAAGATTGTGGGGACGGAAATTATCTGACTGTTTTCCGGGAAACAGCAAAGGGAGATTACGATACATATCTGAGCTCTTTGGAAAAGACCGGATTCAAGAAGTATGCAGATAATGGAGAGGGTCTGGCAGGAGCGGTGTTCAGTGCTACTTACACCAAGGATAAATGGGTAGTTACGGTGGTACATGTCGTGAAAATGCAAAGAACCTATATTTCAGTCTGCTTCGATAAGCCGTTGTCTGAACGCCTGTGTTATAGGGAAGAGTATGTGGCAGACAATCAGAAGGCTGCAAAGACAAAGCTCTATATGCGGGAATTGTGGTGGTTTGGAAACAGCTTTGTTATTCAACTGAAAAATGGGCATTTCCTGATTAGCGATGGTGGGCAGGAAGCAGATGCAGCATATCTGGTGGATGATCTGGAAGCGCATGCCCCAAAAGGAGAGAAGCCGGTGATAGAGGGCTGGTTCATATCTCATGGTCATATGGATCACTGTGGTGTATTCCGTGGATTGCAGGAAAACTCAAAACTGCTGGAACGGATCTATGTGGAAGGCATCTATTTTAGTATTGTCGGAGATAGCTTTTATGCAAAGGACGAGTATACAAGAATCGATACCGCTTATATGCAACTGGCAGCCAGACAATTGAAGCGGCAAGATGGCAGCAGTCCGGAAATTTATCGCCCACATACAGGCCAGAGATACTATTTCAGCGACATTACCGTGGATGTGGTACATACGCAGGAGCAGCTTCTTAAGGAGAGTGTTACAGGTGATATCAATGATGCTTCTACGCTTTTTATGGTGAATATTGAGGGACAGAAGTGTTTTCTTACCGGTGACGCAGACCGGGGATGTATGAATACGCTGATGGCAACATATGACAGGGAATATCTGAATGTAGATGTGATGACGCTGATGCATCATGGATTTAATACAAGAGATGATTTTACGGATTATTGTAAAGTGAAAACGTTGCTTCTTACAGCCAGGAATATTCTTCCGGTCAGTCGGGCAAATGAAAATGATTATTTGAAGGAAAACGTAGAGGAATATTTTTCGTGGGGTGACGGAACAAAGGTACTAACTTTCCCATACACGGTAGGAAGCTACGAGACTATGCCGAAAATGAGATGGATATATCATGATAAGGCAGAGAGGCAACAGCAGTTGAATATTTATCGGTATTGGAGAAGCCAGCGCAAAAAGGAGATACGTACGCTTCGGATAACAGATCATGGACTTTCAAAACATGCAGAGGTGTTCGTGAATAAAATCCGTCAGCGTGTTCCAATGCCTTTTACGGAAGACGGTATGATGATTGAATTTGAAATTGATCCTGAGATGGATTTGAATCAGAAGTATAGTATCCGTATGGTGGATCCTACCGGATGGAAGCTTTGCGCGGTGGATGAGGAAGCGTTGTATCATGCAATTGATGTGTTCCTGGACACCGCTGTGTGGAGTGAAAGAGGCTTTGTTGCGAAGGAAAAAGAAAGAGGGATGTGCGATGAATAAGCTGTTTGCTGGCTTCTCCCGTGTGAATGTGACACCGGTCATGGGA
>CAKSAI010000405.1 GCA_934434905.1 uncultured Lachnospiraceae bacterium
TGGCGGAACACTTTCGCTGGATAAGCTGGCCATACGAAAAGGCAGCAACGAAGCGGTGAACCTGACGATTCGTCCTGCAAAAGGGTATATGCTTACCGATATTCTGATCAACGGACGTTCCGAATACGACAAGCTGATCAAGGACATGAAGGAAGGTGTGATCGAACTGCATCCCACCGAATCTCTGTACATAGAGGCGGTATTTACGCCGTTGCCGATGGATAGCTGTATCCGTATTACGGGGCTGGTACTCAGAGACAACGGTGCGGCCAACATCGGTTTGCCTTACAAGGTGCAGAGCAGTGAAAAGGGATTGGCGAATCTGCTGTTCTTCTATGACAGTACCACAACCATAGGAGCCTTTGACGTGCTTTTGCTGCGGGCGGGAGATTATGAGATCGGCGGCAGAAAATTTAGCACCAACGGTGTGTACACTCTTACCTTTGAGGGAATCTTCCCGAGAGGAGAGAAGAATACATTTACGATCGATACGAAGGAGAGCCGGTATGACGGCTTAAGCTACTGCGAGTGGGATCCGATTACGTTGAATCCGCTGAAGGTAGCGAATATGGCGGAAAGAGCCAACGGTGAGGTGCAGACCACCAATACCTCCTATAAGGATACATACTCCTACTATGTTTATAATGAGGAGCTGGAAGGAAGCTTCCGGGTGGAGATGACGGCGAAAGCCAACAACGACAATTGGCCGTGCTATGGCTTTACTGTGGAGGACGAGTCCAACAATTCGGTACAGTTCTTTGCGGGAGGCGCAACGACCTATCGTGTGATGGGCAATTATGACGGAATGTATAAACAGAGCGACAAGGGTGCTACCTTTGTGGATGGTCAGTGCAAGATGGCGTTGATCTATGATGAGCATACCGACAGGTTCTATTTCTACGTGAATGATGTATTATTTGATTCCGTAAAGCGCAGCGATTACATGAGCGGAACGAAATTCCGCTATGGTATCGTAGGGTATATGACAGGTGCAGACGGTTCTCCACGTCCGGTTACCGCAAGTGATCCCTTTGCAGTCTTTACAAAACCGGAGCTTACCCGTGAATTCTCGGTATCCGTGCCAAGCGGTGCAACACTTACCATGGACGGGGAGAGGATCAGCGGCAAGAGTGTGCCGGTGCTTTCGGTGGTAACCGTGTCGATTCCGGTATCCCAGGGGAAACAGTATGTCATCTATCTGGATGGAAAGCCTCTGGAGACTCACCACAGGAACGGCAGGATAACGGCCACCTTCACCGTGACCGGCAAGCACAAGGTGACTTACGCGGAAGCGTATATCACCGAATGGATCCATGAACCCTTTGATTATGATGTAACAAGCGGCGGCTATTGTGTCCTGGATCACAATGTGACGGCGGCAGGCGGGTATTTTGCCAGCGCATCGATACCGGAGGGGTCAGCCTTCCTGTTGGAGACAACCTTGCGTAATATGGATGACAGTACCTGGCCATCCGCAGGAGTGATTGTGGGAACAGACAAAGACCGCTATGTGCAGTTCTCCATGATCCGTAATACAGATACCAACCCGAATGTATATGCACTTCGTGTTGGAAATGCCAATGGAAAAGAGATTGTCAAGTGGTTTGCAGACATTGAGACCCTGAAGGACAACAAACCCTTTGGAGCAGGCGGAAACGAGGATATGCAGTTGGGCGTTGTATACCAGAATGGATATTATTATGTGTATGTCAACGGTGTAATGGCAACTGCTTTCGAGGAGAACGAGCTGCTTTCCGGCGAGATCTCTATCAAGGACTCCTTAGGCAGCGGCAGCCGGAAGCTGGGACTTTTCGCAGAGCGGAAGGTTACCTTCCCGAATTGGAACTATTCTACGGATGTTTCAAAATACATGGGGAATATGCCAGACATGGAATGGATCCACGCGCCTTTTGTATACGATTCAAAGAATAACAGCTATCGTGTGACGGATCATAACAGTGTGGCAAACGGCGGTTATATCGGCGGAACTTCCTACAAGCAGGGAACCTCATTCCTGTTAGAAGCGACCGTGCGGGATATGGATACGGAGCTCTGGCCGTCCACCGGTCTTATCGTCGGAACAGACAAGGATCACTATGTGCGTTTCTCCGTTCTTCGGAATACGGATGTCAATCCGAATGTATATGCCCTGCGGGCAGGGAATGCCAATGGCAAAGAGATTGTGAAGTGGTTTGCTGATATTGAACCGCTGAAGGGAAATAAACCTTTTGGAGCGGATGATAAGGGGAACATGGAGCTTGGCCTTGCGTATGAGAAAGGCATCTACTATGTATTTGTCAACGGTGTACTGGCAACGACCTTTGGGGAAAAAGAGCTGCTTTCCGGCGAGATTTCCATCAAGGATTCTCTGGGAACAGGAAACGTGAAGCTAGGACTTTTTGCGGAGCGCAAGATTACCTTTGTGAATTGGAATCATTCTGCGGATGTCTCCAAGTACCTGGGCAACATGCCGAAAATGGAATGGATCCACAGCCCCTTTGTGTATGACCCTGTGACAGGACAGTATCAGGTTACAGATCACAACAGTGTGGCAAACGGCGGTTATCTGGAAGAATTTGCGGTAAAGAAGGGCGAATCCTTCCTGCTGGAGGCAACCGTGCGGGATATGGATACGGAAACATGGCCATCCACGGGACTTATCGTGGGAGCGGATAAAGATCATTATGTGCGGTTCTCTGTCATCCGGAATACGGACGCCAACCCGAATGTCTATGCCCTGCGTATCGGAAATGCCAACGGCAAAGAGTTTGTAAAGTGGTTTTCTGATCTGGAGGCGCTGAAGGATAACACGCCTTTTGGGGCAGACGGCAGCGGTGACATGAAGCTGAGTCTTGTGTACCACAACGGATACTATTTCGTCTATGTGAACGGTGCTCTGGCGCTGACAGTTGACGAGAATATGATGCTTTCCGGTGAGATATCCATCAAGGATTCCCTGGGAGCAGGCGATGTGAAGCTGGGACTTTT
>CAKSAI010000406.1 GCA_934434905.1 uncultured Lachnospiraceae bacterium
GGACTTGCGGACATACTTAAATTATCTGCGTGTAAAAAATTCCCTTGATTTAAAGCGAAGTGATCCTTCCATAACAAATACAGCGGCGGCTGCAGCCAGCGGATTCAAAAGCATGAATACTTTTTACCGCGCTTATGCAAAATACATGCAGAAATATCAGGAAACAGATGCGGAAAGTTTTTATATATAACAGGAGGAGAAAAATGAATGGACGAAGAAGGAAAGCGGTAGTAATTATCGGGACATCTCTGGCGGCGGTGGCAGTGATCGCAGTTGTAATTGCATTGACTGCAAAACACGGCAACAGAGGAGAAGAAAAGAAGCATTCGGATGAGGTTTCCATGGAAGAACAGTCTTCCGGCGAAATGGAAGAACATAACCGGGAAAGGGAAACCGGAGATAACGTCTCGGACTTTACAGCGAACAGGAACGATAAAACTGCGAATACAGATCAGGACAGCTCCCAAAAGAAGACAGACGATATCAACCAGGACAACGCAGGGGACAACCGTACCGGATTCAATTCAACGGATACCCCCAAAGATACAAAGGACAGTGGACACGGTTCGACAAACGCTGGTGAAAAGACGGAGCCCGGAAGAAAACCGGCAGATGATTCGGCGGCTTCCGATGATCCGCCGTCATCTGAGGATGAGAGTCCACAAGATCGTGGTTGGTCCGGTTACTATTAAACAACAGAGAATGCAGAAGAAGGAGAAGGCAGATGAAGAGACGTATTGTAGCCGGAATCGTGGCGGGTATATTGATCCTGACACAGATTTCCTATCAGGCAAGAGCCGGGAACGGGGATAACACAGAAGCATTCCCCTTGGCCTATGCAGATATTTGGAGTACGCCCGCCACAGTAAAGGTGCTTCAGACAGCACAGGCAAGTGATTATGACGATGTAAGGACAGATCATATCTCTCTGGTATCCGGAAAGAACGAATATGAAAGCGGACAGATAATTGTTTCGGCAAAAAGGGATCTGTCCTTCACCGTTCGCGTAAGTGATCTGGTGGACGTAACCAATGGGGCAAACCGGATCGGAAAAGAAAATTTTCGTGTATACATACAAAAATATATAGAAGTCACAAGAAACTGGCATAACAACGGTGCTCCTACCGGGAACTATCCAGATGCGATCCTGCCGCAGGAGAATGCCGTTACATATGGACAAAATGCGGTAAAAAAAGGTGCGAACGGCGGTGCATGGCTGGAATTCTATATTCCAGAGACTACGTCTGCCGGAAACTATCAGGGGACCGCAACGGTAACTGTGGGAGAAGCAGTACAGAATATCCCGGTTTCTCTGAAAGTGTATGACGTTACAATACCGGAAGCGTCCTCCCAAAAGAGCCTGTTTACCGTTAATTGGCAACAAGTGGCTATCCACGAAGAAGATGGTTCCCAGGAGATGGTGGACAAATATAATGCGTTTTTGATGCAGTATCGGTGCTCCCCTACGGGAATGGAGAAGATATATCCCGTCAGCGCGGAGGAATTTGCGAACCGGGCCTATGTCTGGTGTAAGAAGGGGATGTCTACCATCGGACTTTCAGTAGGAAACAGCACGCAGGTAATGGACGGATTCACAGTATTTGACTATGAATATGTGGCTGACAGGATTGCTGCCCTTGCCAGGAAGAGTTTAGAGACCAATTACAATCTGATTGAAAAAGCTGCGTTTTACAATTTTTATATTGACGAGCCTTTCTGTTCCCAATATGAAGATGGTCAAGTGGCTGCCTGTATCAAAGCATTTGATTTAGCCATTGAGAAAGCAACGGCTGACTTGACGGCTGATGCATCTTTTCGCGGAGCATTTGCCGATCAACTGCTGGCAGATGTTCGTAATATTCCTGATGTTGTAACGGACTACAACACCGATGCGTATGGCAATTCCCATCGTTATCTTGATCCGATTAAAAGCGCAGACGGAAGTCTGTTCACCTATGAAGGAACCAATGCCAGTGTATGTGCGAAGCCGGATGCCTATGGTTCAGAAGATGAGCGGGCTACCTACCGGAATGGCCGGGAGCTCTGGTGGTATAGCTGTAATGAACCACGATACCCTTATCCCAGTTATCACATTGACGATTCCATGACCAGTACCATTGCCTTTGAATGGATGATGGCAGAATATGACATTGTGGGGAATCTGTATTGGTCAGTCAATTATCATGTAGGCGAAGATGGTGCGGATCTTAAGGATCCGTATGATGTGGCACACAGAGGGTCGGGTGCCAACGGCGAAGGGGCAATCATCTATCCCGGAAAACAGTATGGAGTAGATGGGCCGGTGGCAAGTATCCGATTAGATGCGATCCGGGATGGTTACGAGGATTATGAACTGTTTCAGATGATAAAATCCGAATATGCTTTTCGGGGAGAAGACAGTTCCGCTGTTATAAAAGAGATTACCAAAAACGTATACCAGGAATCCTCTGTGACCGGCGATGCATTGGAATACGAGGCGGCCAGAGAACTTCTGCTTCAGACGGCAGAAAGCTTAAATACAATTACCTTCCTGGGCGGTTCCATCTGGCTTCCTGAGGAGTATGACATGAATGCTGATCCAAAAGAAAAGGAAGATGCTTTGAAGAAAGCGGATCTTCGCTTTGGCTATCTTGTTACATTGCCGGAAGGCAAAACCATAGATGAGCTTAACTGGTATTGGGAATGGAAGGTGGATGGGAGTACAAGCCGGACAAAGATTGTGGATGGTGTGAATTATATTGCACTTGGCGATAACACCTATCGCACAAATCTTCTGATCGTTGGAATTCCCATGGATACCGATTATGGGACGCGCATCTGTGCTATTTTGAAGCTCTCCTGGCAGGGAGCGGAAGATATTGAAATCACGGATGAGGTAAGAGTTCGCTCCGTGCAGGAGGTCGCCGGGAGTATCAAAGCGGAGGCAGAGGCCGGAACCGGTACGGAGACGACACAGATGGTGGA
>CAKSAI010000407.1 GCA_934434905.1 uncultured Lachnospiraceae bacterium
TGCTATCTAACATACATCAAAAAGAGGTAAGATAACGCCCTCTGCAAAAAAGGTTACGTTATCTTACCTCAACAAATGGTCGACCAGACTGCCATCGGCATCGTCATTCCAAGATACGTGATCATCTCTCCACAAGTGCGGCTGTAAGCGTAAGAAGATCAAAATCGGATGCTGCCACATTCGAAACAAAGACTATGACTAACGAGCCTATCCACATCACCCACTCTTTTTTTGACAGATTCTTTATCGGATTGTTCATTTTTATTATGCTCCTCTTTCAAGTTATCTCATCGGCCATATCAACCGGTTTATTGCAAAAATAAAGTGCCTTATCCTGCACTCCTTCTTCGGCCTAACGGAGTGGGGAAAGACACAAACCCGGCGGTTTACACTATAAGATAACAATTTTTTCTTGAAAAAAGAAGCTTAAAAACACACTATTTTCAGGCTTCTCTGTTATTTTTCACAATGCACCCAGCGGGACTCGAACCCACAACGTCAGAACCGGAATCTGATGTTTTATCCATTAGACTATGGGTGCCTGATGCCGAACCGCAACCGTACTGCCTCCGACAACTTTAGTAGTATAACATATTACTTGAGAAAAAGCAAATTATTTTTTCAATTTATTCACATACGAAACAATTTCCGCCGCAATATCCTTCGGTGTCCGATGATCCGTAACTACTGAAATATCGGCTGCTGACCGATAAGCCGTCTCTCGCTTCTTCATCAGCTCAGCGATATAGTCCACATTCATATTTCCGTTCAGCAGCGGCCGATTCTTCCGATAGCGCACCCGCTCATACACCGTCTCCGGCTCCGCCAGGAGCAGCACCACAATACCGTTCGCCTTCATGCTCTCCACATTCTCCGTCCGCAGAGCCGCTCCGCCTCCGCAGGAGATCACATAGCCGGACTTTTGCGCCAGTTCCCGGATCAGCCCGGTCTCCAGTGAGCGAAAATACTCCTCGCCTTCTGCCGCAAAGATCTCGCTGATCTTCCTCCCCTGTCTTGTCTCTATCTCCTGATCCATATCGATCTCCAGCAGTTTCAGTTGACGCCCCAGTTGCCTGGAAACCGTACTCTTTCCTGTCCCCATAAATCCGATCAGAAAAATATTCTCGTGCATCCTATTATTCCTCCGTCAAAAATTTACCTTTGATCAAAGTTCTCCTGTATCTGCTTTAGGATCTGCTCTACTTCCTCGTATGCGATCTGTCCGGGCGCCGACGCCTTGCCAAAGGCTGCAAAAGTAACCTCCGAGCCGTACCATCCCCCCAGAAGCCGTGAGATCACACCATCCCCGCCCATGGACATGGCGATCAGATGGCTCCCCGAATGCTGTTCCTTTACTGCAAGTACCGCTTCCATCAGACGCAGCACATCCATTTTCTTCCTCGGCATCACCGCCAGCTTGGCAAAATCTGCTCCCATAAGAACCATCTCCGTCAGCTGCCGTTCCATCTCCGCTTCGGGTGGTGTCCCTGCGAAATCATGGTTTGAGCACACAACCCTCACCCCAAACTGCCGGAATCGCTCAATCACATCCCGACATTGCCGTCCGGCCGTAATGGGATAAAATTCCAGATCCACCAGATCTGCCGTGCCGCTCTCTGCCACAAGCTGATTCAGTGCCAGATATTCTGCAAGCGGAAGCTCCGCTTCTCCGCCCTGCTGTCGGCTGCGGAAGGTACACAAAAGTACCGTTTCCTGCACCAGCGGCTTTATTTGTTCCAGCAAAGTCCTCACGGCATCTGCGTCATGCACTTCTGCAAACCAGTCCATGCGCCATTCGATCATCTCCACCTGTTTATTTGTCATCTGCCTGATCGTGGCAAGAATCCCTTCCGCAGTGCGTTCCACCACCGGGACGCAGACGATGGGGATTCCTTCTCCTATTATATGTCCTTTGATATTCATTTTCGGTTCCTCATTTTTTACTATTGTACTTCAAAAAAACCTATCATGCAAGCCATTGACTTTTTTTTTCAAGTGAAGTAATATGATTTAGATAACAACGCGTAACGAAGGTGATACAGCTATGACTTACGAGATTACGGGACATACCCGGCTTACGGCCCTTCTTGGCAGTCCGGTGGCTCACAGCATTTCACCGCAAATGCACAATGAAGCCTTCCGGCAGTTGGGGCTTGACTATGTTTACCTTGCATTTGATGTCAAACCCGAACGCATAAAGGAGGCCTTCGAAGGTTTGAAGGCCATTGATATCCATGGCTTTAATCTGACTATGCCGTTAAAAACATCCATCCAGCCCTATCTGGACGAGCTCACCCCTGCCGCACGGCTGACCGGAGCCGTCAACACGGTATACCGCAAGGATGGGCGCTACATCGGCCACACCACCGACGGCACCGGCTACATGCAGTCTGTGGCGGATGCGGGGTGCGACATCATTGGAAAGAAAATGACGCTTTTAGGTGCCGGAGGTGCCGCCACAGCCATCTGTGTACAGGCTGCGTTGGACGGTGTCTGCGCCATCGATATATTCAAGCGCAAAAACGCAACTTTCGATCAGACTGCAGCATTTTGCGCACATATTACCCGGGAAACCGGATGTCCCATCCACTTGTATGATATCAGCGATTCCCGACAGCTTGAAAGAAGTCTTTCCGAAAGCGCACTGCTGACGAACGCCACCAGCGTTGGCATGGCTCCCGACACGGAGCACAGCCCCCTTCCTGACAGTTCCATGCTGCATTCCGGGCTCGTCGTCTCCGACATCATATACCACCCCAGGGAAACGAAGCTGCTCCGGCAGGCCAGACAAGCCGGGTGCAAATGCTTTAACGGCATGTATATGCTGCTCTTCCAGGGCGCAGCGTCCTTCCGCTACTGGACCGATCAGGACATGCCGATAGATGTCATTCGGGAAAAATATTTTAATGACTCACTCTAAAAAGTAAAATAAGGAA
>CAKSAI010000408.1 GCA_934434905.1 uncultured Lachnospiraceae bacterium
AGTGTAAGAACTGCGGCAGGTATTTTGCACTGACTGGACACGCAGGAACGGACTACTGCGACCGTCCGTTCGGGCCTAACGGTAAGCCATGCAGAATGGTCGGGGCATCGAAAGTGTGGGCAGAGAGAAAGAAAAGTGATGATGTGTTTTCGGCGTACCGCCGCGAGTACAAGAAACGCTTTGCACACATCGCCGCGGGCAAATGTACACAGGAACAATTCTTGCGGTGGGCAGCAGAGGCGCGGAAAGAGAAACTCAAATGCGCCGCGGGGATAATCTCCATGGAAATGTATCTCGACTGGCTGAAAAATTCCAAGTAAGAAAAGCCAAGGCACCGACTATCAGCAATCGGCGTCTTGGCTTTTTCTTTGAATATAGCGTGGCAGAATTTGAACGGTCGAGTTACATGTTGGTGCGCGGGATGCTGAACATACAGCAAAAGGTGCAGCCCACAAAGATCAGTATCAAGAAAAATCCAAACTCGAATGTGGAAATACGCCTTATAATATGTTACAATAAAATATACTAATGTAGCAGTGAGCTTGGGAGACCGGCTCGGATTGCAATCGTATTAAGGAAAGTAGATTTTTGTAAGAGTAACTGGGATTCCAACGAAACCTAATGAGATTTCAAGCGGAATCCGCTGGTGTGAGGTGCGGTATGGTGAACGAAATACAGAAAGTCTTTCTCACAAACGGGCGAGATTGGATAGAAATATTTATCCAATCTGTTGTTCCTGTTTTGATAATGAACATAACGCTTATTGTATCGAAAAACCAGCAAAAACAATCACTGGCACAACAGGCTGAGGAACACAAAGCTGAAATGATGCAGCAAAAAGAAAGCACTCGACTTAGCGTCCTGCCGATATTTAATTTCGTTAGTATATCTGGGGAAATGGAGCCTATGGCATCGCTCAGTAGCAGCCAATTGCAACACCATATTCTCAAGCTCCAATTGGAAAATGTTGGGGCTGGGATTGCTATGTCTCCGTATATTAAATGGAATGAGATTGAAGGAGTTGTTAAATCACATCCGTTTTGCGAAACTGACACCGCCTATTACTGCTGTTATAAAGATATTCCTTATGAAAATATGGTGGCAGCTCCGGGAAAGTCATTAGAGGTTCAAATTGTTCGGAATCCAAAAGGAGAAGATATTCCCGTAGAAGACTTCTTCGTTTTGCCTATCGGTTTTTCTGATATGCTTGGGCATAAATACGAACAGCGAATTGCCGTAACATTCTATATTCTTAAAGACAGGAATGTAACCGTCACCAATATATCCGCAATCACGCCTGTGCTTTTAGTGGATAGTGAACAACAGAGCGCAGGCAAATAAAGGAGACTCACTATGCCATATTTAGAAACTGTTCAAGAGCTTCTGGAAGCCAAAGAGGGCGAACACGTCCAATTCAAGGAAGCCAAAAATCGGTTTGACTTTGGAGAGGCGGCAAAGTGCTGCTGTGCTTTGGCGAACAATGGCGGCGGTAAGCTGGTATTTGGCATCACGGATAAGAGACCTCGCAGCGTGGTCGGGAGCGCAGCTTTTGACCAGCCGGAGCGCACCCGCATGGGCTTGATTGAGAAATTGAAGGTCAATGTTGATTTTCAGCTTTTCAACTACGAAGGAAAGCGGGTTCTGGTCTTCGACGTGAAAAGCCGTCCAATCGGCTTGCCGGTTCAATACGATGGCGTAGCGTGGATTTACGAGGGCGATACGCTCAAGCCCATGCCGGAGGATATGCGCCGCAGCATCTATGAAGAGACTGGCGGCGATTTTTCCGGGACGATCTGCGCCGGGGCAACGATCGATGATTTGGACGAGACCGCCATTGAAAACTTTCGCGCCAAGTGGATCGAAAAGAGCGGCAAGAAGCAGCTTGCCACGCTGTCAAAGCAGCAGCTTCTCCATGACTGCGGCGCAATCACGGATGAAGGCGTGACGTATGCAGCCTTGATCCTGTTCGGCAAAAACGCGGCGATCATCAAGTATCTGCCACAGGCTGAGATCATTTTTGAGTATCGTTCCTCCGAAGCGTCGGGTCCGGCAAATCAGAGAGAAGAGTTTAAGGTCGGCTTCTTTGCCTGTTATGACCGCGTGTGGGAGCTTGTCAATCTGCGGAATGACAAGCAGCACTATCAGGAAGGCTTTTTCGTGTTTGACATTGCGACCTTTAATGAGCGCGTTGTCCGTGAAGCGATCCTGAACGCGGTGAGCCACAGAAACTATCAGTTTGGCGGCAGCATTTTTGTTCGCCAGTTCCGCGACAGATTGGTTGTCGAAAGCCCCGGAGGACTTCCCTTCGGCATTACGCTCGACAACATACTGGATCGCCAGCTCCCGCGCAACCGCCGTATTGCGGAGATTCTTTCCCTCTGCGGCATGGTAGAGCGTTCCGGACAGGGCATGAACCTGATGTTTGAGCTGAGTGTGCAGGAGGCAAAACCGCTTCCCGACTTCACAGGCACGGATGACTTCTTCGTCAGTGTTACGCTGAACGGACTGATCCTCGACAAGGCGATGCTTTCCGTTATCAACCGGATCAGTGAAAGAGGCGCGGAGCTGCTGTCCACCGAGGACTTCCTTGTGATTGATGCTCTGTACCATGAACGACCGCTGAATGAGAAGATGCAGTCTCGCTTGAACCGGCTGATCGAGATGGGCATTGTCGAGCATATCGGTCGCAAGAAGTATGTTCTTGCCAGAAGCCTCTATGCGGCAACAGGCAAAACCGGTGTGCATACAAGGCACGTCGGCTTGGATCGAGATACCAACAAGGAGCTTCTGCTAAAGCATATCCGCCAGAACAACGAAGTTGGTACTCCGTTCAAAGAATTGCAGCAAGTTTTGCCGGGTCTCAATCGCAATCAGATTCAAGTGCTGATGCGGGAACTCAAGGAGGACGGAAAAGTGGTCTGCAAAGGCA
>CAKSAI010000409.1 GCA_934434905.1 uncultured Lachnospiraceae bacterium
GTATGAGATTGATGATATCCAGGATCTGGATATCGCAGAATCGTTGTTTGCGTGCAGTGCGGAGGAGAAGTATGATGCGATCGCCTCCCGGTACGGCGGATACTGGCGGTATCCGAAGCTGCTGGATTTCTGCTATCTGGTGAACCCCTATTATCCATCCAAGCGGATGATCGGGGAGATGAAGTCAGACTTTGAGACGTTGCTGACCCAGTATCCTTCCGGTATGCGTGTCAACAGCCTGCTGGCAGGAAAGTATTTTGGCGTGAAGCAGGAGAATATTGTCATTGGAAACGGCGCAGCAGAACTGATCAATATACTAATGTCCTTTGAAAATGGAAAGGTGGGATTCATCCGCCCGACTTTTGAAGAATATCCGAACCGTTATAAGATGGATAAGAGCGTTTATATGATGGTTGATAATGAGGATTTCACCTACACGGAAACGGACATTATCGAGTTCTTTAAAGACAAGGAAATTACAATGCTGGTGCTGATCAATCCCGATAATCCCAGTGGAAATTATATCGGTCGGCAGGGAATTCTGCGGTTGATTCGCTGGTGCCGGGAACAGGAAATAAATCTGATTCTGGACGAGAGCTTCGTGGATTTTGCAGATGCAGGGGAGTCACTTGAGGATCTGACGGCTATTTCAAGAGAGATGATAGCTGAGTATCCGGAAGGATTGTTCATTGTCAAGAGTATTTCAAAATCCTTTGGGATTCCGGGTGCCAGATTGGGGGTATTGGTTAGCGGGGATACCGGAATGATTCAGAATATCAAGTCCAAGGCCGCCATCTGGAATATCAACTCCTTTGGTGAGTTTTATATGCAGATCGCAGAGAAGTATAAGAGTGACTATGCGACAAGCCTGGAAAAGATCAGGCGTCGGCGGACAGAGCTGATGGAACAACTGGAAGGGATACCGTATCTTCGACCGATCCCATCCCAGGCAAATTATATTATGTGTGAGGTGACAGGCGGCAAAACCAGCCGTGGATTGTCCTGTTATCTCTTGCAGCACGATATCTTTATTAAGGATCTTACACCGAAGATTCATAACGGCAGGGAGTATATCCGCCTGGCTGTCCGCAGAAAGAAGGAGAACGGCAAATTGGTGAAATATCTGAAGGCGTATGGAGAAGTGAAAGAGACAAGGAGATAAAAAATGGCAGGCTTGACACCGGGGCTTATAATAAGCTGGATATTTTTTACAGTGATCATATTGGCGGTTACATTTGTCATTGGCAGCGTAATAAAGTCATTTGGGTTATCGAATTTGAACGCATATGAATATTTTGCTGTGGGCTTTGTTGCACTGACCGGACTGGTGGAATTTTTGGGCTGGTATTTTGTCGCTTTTCAGTGGAAGAGAAATTGGTTTGCAGTGCTTGTTTTGGCAATTACTTTGTGTTTAATGATTTTGGCAGCTATAAGGAAGACGTTAAGCTATCGACCAAAGTATAAGTTTGACCGGGCGATGATACCGGTTTTGGTGGTGACAGTATTTCTGATCTTGATAACGATGGCTGTTTATCGTTCAGATGCAGATGATTCCTTTTATGTCAGCAATGTGGCGCTGTTCGCAGAGAGTGGCCGATTGAATCCTTATGACAGTAGCTTTGGGATAGAAGAGCTGGGTACGGTTCCGATGTATGATTTCCAGATATGGGAGGCATTCATGGCAGTTCTGTGCCGTGTATTTCGTGTGGAAGCGGTAACGATGATGCATACAGTCTGTTTGCCTGTACTTCTCATATTATCGGCTTCTGCATATCTTTTGCTTGGCAGGGTCGTAACGAAAGGAGATTCCGGGAAGGCAGCGTTGTTTTATGTACTGATGACGGTTTTTCATTTGTTTGGCGGGTATGCCGTGTATTCGGAAGGAAGCTTTCTGCTCTCGCGTTTGTGGCAGGGAAAAGCGGTATATTTGAATGTTGCACTGCCTGTCATGACAGCCTTGATTCTGGAGAATGCGGAAAAGCGAAGGCGTTTCCTTTGGTTGGAGCTGCTGATCTGTATGTCAGCCGGTATTGCATTAAACCCGACAAGCATGTACGTGATGGGTTTTCAGCTTTTCTTTATGCTGATAGCGATATCCTGTGTACGGCGGGAGGTCAAATATCTGCTGCACAGCATACCGGCGGTTTTGGAGGTTGCTTTATTTACGGTTTTGATCTTTCTTCGAACCAGCAAATTCAGCGGTCAGATGGAGGCAGCTTCAGTAACCACGGAAACTTTTGTGAAGGATACATTTTTAAGGTTCTGGGGAAGCGGTAAATTATATTTGCTTTTCTTCGCTGTTGCAGTTGTCGTGATTATTGCCTGGGGGAATAAGCTGGAAAAGATTTATATTATATATACGCCATTGGCTTTACTGTTGGGAATCTGGAATCCCTGGATGGGTAGGGTGATAGCTGAAAAGATTACCATGACGCCATCCTACTGGCGGGTATTTTGGTTGATTCCGGTGGGACAGGGGATCGCGATTGCCTTGATTATATTGTATGAAAAAGTCATGAAAAGAAAATTTGTACGATATCTGTATCTGGCGGCGGCGCTTCTGCTCTGCGCTGTTCCCGGGCGTTGGATGTTTTCAAAGGAAAACGGATTTATCGTAAGCAACAATGTGGAGAAGATGCCGGATGAGGCGGTCACTTTTGGGAAGCTGATCATATCCGAAAATCCGGGGGCAAAGGTACTGGGATGTGATGCCTTTTCAACTACACTGCGCCAAAAATATACGGATATGGAATTGATTTTTTCACGCTATCAGTATATCTTGGACTTGTTTCAGTATCGAGGCGAGGAGGAGCAGGCTGCGGACAGGATATATCTTATGAATATTGTAAATGGGGAGGATCAGAATCTATCCGGGGTATCATAACTGCTTGCAAAGTATCAGGTA
>CAKSAI010000410.1 GCA_934434905.1 uncultured Lachnospiraceae bacterium
CTGCCGATATATGCACTGACGAGTCCGATAAACATAGCGGTCATTGCGGTATCGCCAAATGCGGATACGCCGCCCTTTTTCGTGCTGTTCCCCAATTTGTTCGTGTATCGCTTATTGAAGATGATTGACAACACCATCCCCCATATAATGCATATACTCATCAAGAGAGCAATGGTGGCAAAATCCGACGCTGTCATTTCCGAGGCAGTTAATGACGACATTCCGACCTGCTCTGCTGCAGCCTGTGCAACCTGCGTTTCATAATGAAGAGCACCGATTACGGAAAGGCGAAGCCAGGGCCATGGAATGCCAAGACTTCCGGACAGCGCTATAACGCCAAGCAGTATTCCGATGCTGGGAAGCACCGAAAAAGTTGCGCTTGATACGATTACACGCTTCATTTTTGTTGTATCCATCCCGAGTGCTTTTCCCGCACGATAGGCACGCACCATGAAAATAACACACACAACTGCGACAAAAGCTATGATTCCACCGCAAATCAAATACATCAGTGAACTGTTGAGTTTTTCAATTATTGACATAAGGTTATCCTCCTTCAATCAAGTTTCCGAAATTCATTCACATCGTGCACCAGCTCCTTCACGCACCGGATCTGGTTGTCGAAAACCCCTGCCTTATACAGATTAATGATGATCATCCCCACGGGCACTGCCACGATCATGCCGATCACGCCGCTCAGCTTATAGCCGATGTACATGAAGAACAGCGTCGCCAACGGATTCATTCCAATGGAATCGCCCACGATCTTGGGCTGTATCACCTGACGGACGATCTGGGTGACTGCATACAGAACGATCAGCGCGATCGCCATCTTGTAATCCCCGGAAAGTAACTTGATAATGGCCCAGGGGCCTAAAACCGTCCCTGTCCCGAAGAAGGGAAGCATGTCGAGAAACGCAATGAAGAAACCCACCAGCAGGGCATAATCCACCTTCAGGATCAGAAGACCGATTACAAGTATCACATACACCACCACCATGATCTTCAGCTGCGCCTTAAAATAACCGCCCACCACACGCTTCAGGTCACCGATTACAAACAGCACCCGATCCAGAACACCGCCAGGCATATGCTCCTTCAATCCGGTCGCAATCTTATCCCGGTCTGCGGTAAAGAAGTAGGCCGACAGGATACACATGATGATAGCGATCAACGTCCCCGGTACATTTTTTGCAAAATTCCCGGCCGCCTCAAACGTAGGCGCTCCGGCGGCATGCACCAGATCACTGATATAGGAAGAGAGATCCGATGTAACATTTGCAATACTCGTCTGCATATCCTCCGGCAGACGTGCTGCGAAGACCTGAAGGTTATCTCCGATGGCCGCAAACTCTACAGAAAGGCTCTCATAGATCTCCGGCAGGTTACTGATAAGATGAACCACCTCTTCCCCGATCTTGACAACCGCCAGATAGAGAAGCAGAATAACCACTGCCAGAACCCCGATGATGATGATCGCGGAGCTGTGCTTGCGGACGATCTTTAAATGCTTCTCCAGAAAACGCACCGGCGGATTGGCAATAGCTGATATGATATATCCAACCACAAAGGGCATAAAGAACACCAATATTTTCGGGGCAAAATAAAATATCATAACTATGGTGAGCACTGCCACCAGAAGATTTGCTATTATCTTCAAATACTTTACCGATCTCCTCATCATAAATCCCCCATTTCCCGGTTACATCCTGGATACGCCATACTTCTTCGAGAGCTCCGCCACCTTGGCATCGTATGCCTCCCGCTGTTTTCCGTTCAGCAGTTGCTCGTGAATCTGAGCACGCGCCTGCTCAAAGGGAATCTCCGTTCCCTCCTTCTTATCCTCCACCCGGATCAAGTGGTAACCAAACTGTGTCTTCACCGGACCGATCACGGTATGAAGCTCCCCGTCAAAGGCCGCCTTCTCGAATTCCGGCACCATCTGTCCCTTGGAGAAAAATCCCAGGTCACCGCCCTGCTCCTTGGACGGACAGGTGGAATACTCCCTGGCTGCATCTTCGAACGCTTTTCCGGCTGCGATTTCATCTGCCACCTTGCCCGCCAGCTCCTCTGTGTCCACCAGGATATGCTTTGCGCTGACCTGCGGCCCCTTCACAAACTGCGCTTTATTTGCTTCATAGAAGGCCTTTTCTTCCTCCTCCGTCACAACGGCGCTCTCTATGGACTTGGTGGCTGCCATATGGCTGGCCAGCTCCACCTTCATCTTCTCGATGGTCTTCTTGTACTCCTCCGTCTCCGTGATCTTCTCATCCTCCGCCATCTTCGCGAAGAGATGGAATGCGATCAACTGCTCTAACACCTGCGCCTTCGCCCTGGGGTTCGACAGATAGATCTGCTGGTCCGCCGGATAATTGCGGATCAGTTCATCCAGCTCCTTTTCTGTAATTTCATGTCCTGCGGCTACTGCCAATACTTTCTCACTCATATGATATTCCTTTCTTTTCTATTATAAAATATAATTACCTTTTTCAAAAGCTTTCGCAAATGTTTTCATGAAACGAATCGCCAAAGTTATTGCATTCTTCTTCCATAAAAATAGGTGGCAAAATAAATGACGGATGCAATGATCACGATCATTGGGCCGGTGGCCACGTTCGTATAATAAGAAATGATCAGTCCCAGGATTCCCGAGAAAACAGAGAACAGCACGGAAAAGAGGTGATATTCCCGCATATTCTGGGAGATATTCCGGGACGCCGCTGCCGGCAGGATCAACAATGCATTGATGATAAGGATCCCCACCCACTTGATGGACAGCATGACGATCAGCGCCACCAGCACCGCAAACAGGTACTCCAGAATAGTCACCGGAATGTGCTTGCTCTTCGCCAGCGTCCGGTGCAGGCTCATGGCCTGGATCCAGTTGCTGCACAGGCACCAGAA
>CAKSAI010000411.1 GCA_934434905.1 uncultured Lachnospiraceae bacterium
GGGCAAAGCAGTATGTAGACAGGCTCGCGGCGACCCTTGGCAGGACACCGACATTCTGTGTGACTACCTTCGGCTGTCAGATGAACGCCAGGGATTCCGAGAAGCTGGTGGGGATCCTGGAGACTATCGGCTATCAGCGAACCGATACCGAGGAAGCGGACTTTGTTATATACAACACCTGTACCGTCCGGGAGAATGCCAACAATAAGGTATACGGGCGGCTTGGCGGCCTACATAATTATAAGAAGAAACACCCCCATACGAAGATCGCACTTTGCGGCTGTATGATGCAGGAGCCGGCGGTGGTGGAGAAGCTTAAGACCAGCTACCGTTTTGTTGATCTGATCTTCGGAACCCACAATATTTATAAGTTTGCGGAGCTGATCGTGTCCACCTTTGAGAATCAGGGCATGGTTATTGATATCTGGGAGGATACCGATAAAATCGTGGAGGATCTTCCCATCGAGCGCAATTATTCCTTCAAATCCGGCGTGAATATCATGTTTGGCTGCAATAATTTCTGCAGCTACTGCATTGTTCCTTATGTCCGGGGGCGGGAGCGCAGCCGGAATCCGAAGGATATCATCCGTGAGATCGAACGGCTGGCGGCAGACGGCGTGGTGGAGGTCATGCTTCTGGGACAGAACGTGAATTCCTACGGAAAGAATCTGCCGGAGCCCATGACCTTCGCACAGCTTCTTACTGAGGTGGAGAAGATAGAGGGCATTGAGCGGATCCGCTTCATGACCTCCCATCCCAAGGATCTGTCCCAGGAGCTGATTGCGGTGATGGCAGACTCGAAAAAAATCTGCCGCCATCTTCACCTGCCTCTGCAGTCGGGCAGCACACGGATTCTGAAAGAGATGAACCGCCACTATACGAAGGAACAGTATCTTGCACTGGTGGATCAGATCCGGACGGCTATGCCGGACATCGCGCTGACGACAGATATCATTGTCGGCTTCCCCGGCGAGACGGAGGAGGATTTTGAAGAGACCATGGATGTGGTGCGCAAGGTGGGCTTTGACAGTGCCTTTACCTTCATCTATTCCAAGCGTACCGGAACGCCTGCTGCGGCCATGGAGGATCAGGTGCCGGAGGACGTTGTGAAGGAGCGATTTGACCGCTTGCTGCGTGAGGTTCAGCAGATCGGAGCTGCCAAGGCGGAGCGGCTGACCGGGCAGATACAGTCTGTTCTGGTAGAACATGTCAATGAGCAGGATCCGGCCCTGGTGACCGGACGGCTCAGCAACAATTCCGTGGTTCATATCCCGGGGGACGCATCCATGATCGGGAAGCTTGTGGAGGTAGAACTGACGGAGTGCAAAGGATTTTATTATTATGGAAGACCAGTCGTTGAGGCATGAAAATAGATAGCCGGAGGCAGGAGACATTATGGGAGGAACTTTTCCAGATCGGGAGAAAGATGGAAGTGTATTTTCGCAGACACATAATCATGCAAAACTGAAAAAAAGAGATATTATTTTTCTTGGAATATTGCTTCTTATTGCATTGGCATTTCTGCTGTGGTTCCTGCTGGGATACCGGAAGGCGGGAAGCAGTGTGGAGATCACGGTAGACGGGAAGCTGTATGGGACATATGCACTGGATGAAGATCAGGAAGTTCCAATCCGGGTGGATGGAAGCGTCACCAACCTTCTTGTGATCGCGAATGGCGAGGCAAATATGAAGGAAGCTGATTGCCCGGATCAGATCTGTGTGAACCATGTCCCGGTATCCCATACGGGTGAGAATATCGTGTGTCTGCCAAACCGGGTGGTGGTAAGTGTGATCGGGGAGGAAGCGCCCGAACTGGATTCTGTGGTGAAATAGGAGGTTACCATTCGCAGCCATGAATGATAACAATAGGAGAACCGTATCATGGAAAATAATTCCGATATTACTTCCGAAAAACACTCCGATAACAGCCCCGGGAAAAGAGTTGCCCTGCTGGGCATGCTTCTGGGACTGGCCCTGTTGTGCAGCTATGTGGAGACTCTGATTCCCATCAATTTCCGGATTCCGGGGATCAAGCTGGGACTTGCCAATATCGTAGTGGTGATCGCCATGTATCTGGTGGGGGTGAAGGAAGCGCTGCTCATCACCGTGGCACGGATCCTTCTGGCGGGGCTGCTGTTTGGAAATATGTTTGCCGTTGTTTACAGCCTGGCGGGCGGACTTCTGAGCTTTTTCGTCATGGTACTGCTGAAGACGAAGGTGAAGCTCAATATTGTTTCCGTCAGTACGGCCGGAGGCATCGCCCACAATCTGGGACAGCTTGTGGTGGCAGCCCTGGTTGTGGAAAATATGAATCTGTTGTATTATATGTCCGTATTGTTTTTGGCAGGACTTCTGACGGGACTCCTGATCGGCATTGTCAGCAGGGAGATCGTTATGCGGCTTCGGTTATAAAATAATTGCAGAGAGGTGTGCTTATGTACTCTTATATCAAAGGTGAGCTGGTTGAGATCATGGAGGAGGCCATTGTGGTGGAGAATCACGGCATTGGCTACAACATCCGCATCCCGGGCAGCATTCTGGATTCCCTGGAGGGGATCGGACAGGAGATCAAGATCTATACGTATACATATATACGGGAGGATGCCATGCTGCTGTATGGTTTCCTCACCAGAGATGATCTGAATATCTTTAAACTGCTGATCGGAGTCAGCGGGATCGGACCCAAAGGAGCGCTGGCCATCCTCTCAGTGATGACACCGGATGACCTGCGGTTTGCCGTGCTGGGAGAGGATGACAAGACCATTGCCAAGGCACCGGGCATAGGAAAGAAGACCGCGCAGCGTCTGATCATTGAACTGAAGGACAAGCTGGATCTTGAAGAGGCATTTGAACCCTCTTCAAGATCCAGCTTGTCCTTCAGTTCAATGATCAGACGC
>CAKSAI010000412.1 GCA_934434905.1 uncultured Lachnospiraceae bacterium
CCATATAAACTCTGCTTTTCTTACCATATCACAGCTTCCCTATCAAAAAAATAAACCTTACAAACATCTCATCCATAATCCCACAGCGAAAGCGCTTGGGATAAAACACTTTTTTCAATGCCGTACCCAGGTGGTACTTTTCTTTACTAAAAAGGCGTAACAACTTAAGATCCTCTTCCTTAAGCTTATCCGCATACAATCGGTAAAATTCCTGCAGTTGTTTTCGAACATTTGCGAAATAATCATTTACAAAGAATTTCTTAAACCGCCATATCTGAAATTTTAAGAAGCCCATTCCACCCGGGCTGACATTATCCCCGGTTCTGCGATATTTCACGGTAACACGGTCATCATATACTACCTTTCCCATGCCGGAACAGATCATATACGTCCACCAATCATGTCCGCAAGAATATTCCGGAATATGCTCCAGCATGATATCATGCGCCGCCTTATTAAATACAGAATTAAACCCCAGCGTCATACAGTCCACCAGAGCATTTCGAAAGGAAGGCTCCAACGTTGGCTTCCGCCCGTGTTCCTTAAATCGCATCTCTCCATCATAATAATCATAATTGGAGAAATATAAGAGCGGTTCTCCCTCCGCCTCTGCCTCCAGCTTTTCCAGTGCCATACTTATCTTATCCGGCAGCCACACGTCGTCCTGATCAGCAAAAGCGAAATAATCCGCATCTCCGCAATCCTTGATCAGTGCAAAAAAGCTCTTGATAAAACCCACATTTTTCCCTATAAGCACGTGGATTCTTTCATCCTCCTCGTATTTTTGCAAGATCTCCGGCGTGTGATCCTTTGATCCATCGTCCCGTATATACAACTCAATACTTTTATAGCTTTGATTTAAGATACTTTCAATCTGCTCTTCAATATATTTTTCTCCGTTATAAGCTGATAACAAAACCTTCACTCTCTTAATATCCATTTTTCCCCTTTCTAGAAGCAATACGGCTGCAAAATACAATCATAAAATGTTTTATACAAGATAAACATCTGGCATCCAAATACAATATAATGATAATACACGGGGTTCATTGTGTTCTTAATGGTTTTTCTGCGCAGCAATAAATAGAAGATAAATAACAACGGTATGAAATATCTTCCCTGTACCCCATTGACGACCGTCGCACCCACCGTATTATAGGATAGATACAATGTCCCCCATACAAAGGCCACTGACAATGCTGCCATGAGAAAAAACACCACTTTTTGCTTTATGGTAAGATCCTTCTCACTTCTGTCGATATTATCCGTCGCTATCGTAAATACAAGCAGTAAACTTATCATCGGCACACAGGCAGAAGGCGACAGATGGCCAAGAGCTCCCAAGCTGCCTTCTCCAAAGCTGTAGCTCCAAAAGGTTTGTCCCAGATTCTCCAGCCATACCCTGGCATAGCCCAACGGATGGCTTAGAATCAAAGTAAGCTGCCCCAGCGCATTTACGTCCCCGCCACGCGAATCATTTGCAGCGCCCGAAAAAAGCATAGCCACGGCAATCGCTGCTATCAATCCCAATATGCAGACCACATTTGCCGCACGGAATATTCTTCTCTGATTTGTATTCTTAAATTTACTCTTGGGAATCAAAAACGGCAGGAACATCACAGGGAAAAATATTGCCTTTGGCAATATTCCAAATCCAAGACTCCCCAACAGAATCATCCCATTCTTTATTGTAATCTTCTCCTCTTTTTCTATCAATTCATAAATCAGATACGATACTCCCAGGAACATGCATCCCGTAATCACAGCGTCACAGGAATATACGGCAGCCTGAAACATCGGTGTTGGCATGAGCGCAAGCACCGCCATAATATATTTTCCGATAGGAAGTCTCTTTACTGCAAAATAAACCAGCAGCACATAGGACCACATATTGAACAATCGCCCAAGGGTATACACTGCCGTAAACGGCAGTTGAAACAGCTTACCGATCTTAATTCCAATCGCCATAAAAATGTAGTCAAAAGCTGCAACTGTCGTTAATTCCGTAGGCACCTCAATTCTCTCACTGCTGCCACGGGTATAATCCCCAGCCGTCTTATAATACAGTTCCATGGCTTCGCGTTCTTCTACTGACTGAGCAAGGTTATACGGATAATTATCCAACGTACATATCCGCAACCGCTCAATCGCCTCCGTACTGCTCACCTGGGAGGACAATTTCATATTATATGCATTGCGAAAATGTGTCTCTTCGTCAAGACCAACCTTATTCAATGGCATAATGATTACCAGCATCGTCCCAACGGTCAATCCGACTACCAGGAAAAGCTTTTCTGCTTTCCCGCTAAAATAGTAGCGATTGCCCCATATTATCAGTATCAGCGACAACAGCGTAGCAAAAAACAGCCAGCGCATCCCATGGAACTGCGGCACATTTTTCACCTGTATATCACTGATTTCCAATCCTTGCATACCTTCCGGAATACTGATACAGATATCTGTCGCCTTTGCCCTGACGCTGACAATCGACTGATCCAAAACATATGGATTTCTGTCCTGAATGGTCTTCGCTGTACTATTTCCATATACGTCATAGGTGACTACCGTAATTGTCAGATCCACCGTCTTTGATACATCTGCATTTTTATAGGAATAAACCAGCTTATCTACATATGCTCCCTCAGGATAGATGTGGATCTCTCCACTTTCTCCGGTAGATACAAGGTTATCATCCCGGACATCTATACCGGAAAGCGCCATGTCTTCTGCCCTGTAATCGGTCACAGAATTACCTGCTGCACTTTCCCGCAGCACATTCACTTGGAAGAGCAGCTCTATAATAGCTGCTGCCGCCAGAGCGACCACAATCAAAAGGATCGTTCTTCTGCTTTTTTTCCAGAGTGATTTTAATTTATTGTCCATTTC
>CAKSAI010000413.1 GCA_934434905.1 uncultured Lachnospiraceae bacterium
GCGGTATATGTGTCAAGAGAATCCTATGATACCATATTTTATCAGAATACCGGATTGAGCGGGGGCAGGCTCTACGGAGTCGGGACAGATTATTTTGGCGCGTGCAATTATATTGTGAAAACCGGGCGGATTTTTGATGAAAAGGATATTCAAAGCTTCCGTAAGGTGGCTGTGTTGGATGAGGATTCCGCTGCATCGCTGTTTGCCGGGGAGGATCCGGTGGGAAAGACCATCGAGATCAAGCAGGAGCCTTACACTGTCATTGGAGTGGTGACGAAATCATCGAAATTCGAGCCGGTCATCACCAGCATGGACGATTACTATATGTATGCCCAGAACAACAGCGGCAGGGTGTATGTGCCTTATGCCACCTGGCCGGCCATCTACTGTTACGATGAGCCCCAGAACCTGGTGCTCACCGTGAACAGGACAGAAGACATGACGGCTGCCGGGAAACAGAGCGCTGAGTTGTTGAACAGCTATCTCGGAGAGACTGAGGTGCAGTATCGCGCCATCGACCTCTTAGAGCAGGCCAAAGAGATCCAGGAGCTGAGCCGGTCCACCAACACCATGCTGCTCTGGATCGCGGGAATATCTCTTCTGGTGGGCGGTATCGGTGTCATGAATATCATGCTGGTGTCCGTGACAGAGCGTACCCAGGAGATTGGCTTAAAGAAGGCCATCGGTGCCAGAAGATCCAGGATACTTGGACAATTCTTAACGGAGGCGGCCGTGCTTACCAGCCTGGGAGGTTTGTTCGGTGTGATCGTCGGGATCATCCTGGCGGAGGTCATTTCCATGCTGACAGGAACCTTGGTAGCCATCAGCGTACCGGCGGCTGTGGGAGCTGTGGTGTTCTCCATGGTTATAGGAATCGTGTTCGGACTGCTGCCGTCTTATAAGGCGGCCAACCTGAATCCCATCGATGCGCTGCGGCATGAGTGATGAGGGAAAACGTGGGATTTGAGTAGCAGAATTGCGGGATTTAAGTAGCAAAATTGAGGGATTTGAGTAGCAAACACGCATCACTGAAAAGTGATGTGTGTTTTTCCTTGCATAATTTTCCTGTACCTGCTATAATGGGCGTACTTTCTTATATATATAGAAGATATACCATCGGAAAAGGAGCGATTTAAATGAACCACAAGAACTTGGATTTGATATTAGAGCAATATGTCAGCCGCTTTGGCGAACTGAACGACAGAGAGGGTGATGACGAAGGCTATAAATGGAGGGCTGAGTCTTGCTTTAAGGCAAATTGGGATATTAATACAGACGATTTCCCGGAAATGTTTCAGGCTGCGATGAAGGACACGAGCAACCTCATAGACAATGCGGCGGTACAGCCCATTGAAGGCATTCGTCTTCTTTTGAGCCATGAGGAGGAGATAGAATTTGTACGCCAGTGCTTCCGGGAGCTGTACAGCGCGGATGACGGGGATCTTACGGAGAGACAGAAGCGTATCGATACATTTCGAGACAATATCAACGAGCATATCAGCCAATATGTCGGCGAATCCGGGAAATATTCCCAGACCACCGGCAGTGTTATCTACTATCTGAATCTGTGGCAGCCGGAGGAAAATTATATCTTTAAGTCAACAGAGGCCACAGCATGGGCCAACTGTATCGAATTTGAAGACGATTTCGGCAGCGGCAGCAGTTTTTCCCTGGAAAAGTATTACAAGATGTGTGATGAGCTCTTAGAGGAGCTGGAGAATTATGAGGATCTGCTGTCAATGAATGCACGGCGGATGGAAGAGCAGGCGGATGGCTTTGACGATGAATTACATATCTTGGTGTATGATATCATCTATTGTGCGTATACCTATGATTTCTATGCGGGGATGGACATCCCGACGGTTTCTACCGAGGAGCGCATGAAGAAGGCGGAGAATCAGCAGGAGATCGAGCGGATGGAGCAACATGTTGCACATATCGAGCAGGAGCTTGCAGAATTGGAAGGGGAGCAGGTGAGCTTCCCGGATATGACCGGCGGCAGCGTGAACCATAAGAAGTTCGGGGAGGGAACTGTTACAGCCTGTGAAAATGGCAAGCTGAAGGTGGACTTCTCCGGTGTGGAGAAGCAGTTCCAGTATCCGCAGGTATTTCAGCAGGGCTTCCTGTCCTGCCCGGACGAAGACGCCATGGCGCTTTTCGCAAAGAGCGCAGAGACTGAGAAGCAGAAGAACAGCCTGCAGAAGGAATTGCTGCTGGCGCGGATGGAACTGCAGGGGCTTAAGGGCTGAACCTGGATTTTTCTTGCCAAAAGCAGGGAAAAGGGTTATAATTCTAAGCATATTTAACGAGAGGAAATAAGAAAATGATAGATTTAAAATTTTTACGAGAAAATCCGGAGATTGTAAAACAGAATATCCGAAATAAGTTCCAGGACAGCAAGCTTCCGTTGGTAGATGAGGTTATCGAGCTGGATGTCAAGTCCCGGGCAGCCAAGCAGGAGGCGGATGAGCTGCGCGCCAGCCGTAAGCGGATATCCAAGGAGATCGGGGCACTGATGGCCCAGGGCAAGCGTGAAGAAGCCGAGGCGCTTAAGGCTCAGGTGGCAAGGAACGCCGAGCGCCTGGAGGAATTGGAAGCGCAGGAGACCGAGCTGCAGGAAAAAGTGAAGAACATCATGATGATAATCCCAAATATCATCGATCCGTCTGTTCCGATCGGTAAGGATGACAGCGAGAACGTGGAGGTACAGCGGTATGGCGAGCCGGTGGTTCCTGACTATGAGATTCCTTACCATGCCGAGATCATGGAGAGCTTCAACGGCCTGGATCTTGACAGCGCCAGGCGTGTGGCCGGAAACGGCTTCTATTACCTGATGGGCGATATTGCAAGGCTTCATTCCGCAGTAATCTCTTATGCAAGAGAC
>CAKSAI010000414.1 GCA_934434905.1 uncultured Lachnospiraceae bacterium
ACTGTCCGCTATCTGCTTTGTGCGGCGCAGCGAGGTCCCGAAGATCCGCAGAGCGGATCCGGTTGAGTGCCTGGAGCCGCTGATGCATCAGGTGTTTCTGCCGCTTGCGGATACCGAGGGGGCAGGACATACTCTGGAGGATCTGGACCGGCTCGTCAGCGAAGTGCCGCTGTATATCCTGGAATGTAATATTTCCGAGGAGTCGGTGAAATGCGCTTTTGAGGAAATTGTAGGGAAATCTTATCCCGGGAAAGAGGTATGAGATGAAGATAAAGGATGGATTTGTGCTGCGCGAAATTGCGGGGCAGACGGTGGTGATCGCAACCGGCGAGGCCAGCAAGACTTTTCACGGAATGGTGAAGCTAAACGGGACCGGGCGGGATATCTGGCAGGGGCTGGCCAATGGTCTTTCAGCAGAAGAAATCGCTCATGAACTGGTTGAAAAATATGAAGGGGTGGATCAGGCGAAAGCGCTTGCGGATACTACAAGGCTCATCGGGAAGATGGAGGAGGCAGGATTTCTGGCAT
Source organism: uncultured Lachnospiraceae bacterium (assembly GCA_934434905.1). Lineage (GTDB taxonomy): Bacteria > Bacillota > Clostridia > Lachnospirales > Lachnospiraceae > 14-2. The sequence goes on from CAKSAI010000414.1 coordinate 529, forward strand.
GACGGAGCAGAATCAGAGGATTGAAGATGTTCTGGAGACGCAGGGCATGTATGTCAGCACAACGGTTGGCGTCAGCATGTACCCGATGCTCCGGGACCGCAGAGATACTGTTGTGATCTCGCCATGTAAGGGAATACTGCAAAAATACGACGTTCCCCTCTATCGGCGGGGAAACGATTATGTGCTGCACCGGGTGATCGGTGTGAAGCCGGAGAGCTACGTCATCCGTGGCGATAACTGCATGAAAAAGGAAGAAGTGAAGGAAGAACAGATCGTAGGGGTGCTTACGTCTTTTTTTCGTGGAAATAAAGAAATCAATATGAATGGCTTTCTCTATCGGGCCTATGCAAGGTGCTGGTGCTTTCTGTTTCCGCTGCGCATTGGCTGCAATCTTCTGCGGGGATTAGCCAGAAGGATACGGAGAAGATGAAGACTTTAAGATGGCTTGCGGGCATCGTGAAGAACAAAATAGGAAGAGTCGTGCTGTTGTGTCTCTTACAGGGGCTTCTTGTTGTGTGCGGAATTGCATTTTCGCTGCTGATGCGCACAGCCTTTGACGGCGCAGCCTCCGGAAGCTTACGGCAGTTTCTCACCGGGGCCGGGTGGATGGTGATTATCATCCTCTCCCAACTGCTGCTTCGGATGGGGAATCGCCTGCTGGAGGAGGATACCCGCGCAGTGGTGGAGAACACTCTGCGCCTGCATGTGTTTGGAAATATTCTGGGACAGGATTACCAGAAGGCTTCCGCCTGTCACAGCGGAGCCTATATGAATTATCTGACGTCGGATGTCACGGTGGTGACGGACGGTGTTGTGACATTGCTTCCGGGGATGACGTCGATGCTTCTTAAGATCGTTGGCGTTCTGCTGGTTATGTACCGGATGGCTCCGGTTCTGGCTCTTATCTTCCTGGCAGGAGGACTTCTGCTGGTTCTGTGTTCGCTGGTTCCGAGAAAATGGATGAAGAAGCTGCACTGCCAGGTGCAGGAGGCAGAGAGTACGGTACGCTGCTACTTACAGGAGTGCCTGGAAAGCCTTCTTATCATCCGAAGCTTCCACTGCGAGGAGAAGGTGACGCGGACGGGAGAAGAGAAGTCAGAGCAATTTCGAAAAATACGTTGGAAACGAAGCAGAATGTCGTCCCTGTTTGGAACGGTGCTCTCCCTGGCAATGCAGGGGGGATATCTTCTTGGATTTGCCTGGGGCGGCTACGCGGTTCTTCATGGAACGATCAGTTATGGTACATTGGTGGCCCTGATCCAACTGATCGGGCAGATCCAGACACCCTTTGTGAATTTCGGCAGCACGCTTCCAAAAGTGGCGTCCTTCTTCGCAAGTGGCGAGCGTCTGCTGGCACTGACCGAGGAACGGGACAAGCAGCAAAGGACAGCCGGAGACCGGGACGAGATCTATCGTCATATGAAGGCCCTGTGCGGAGAAAATGTGACATTTTCCTACGGCCAGGGAAAAAGAGTGCTGGAGAATCAGTCCTTCGCGGTGCGCCGCGGTGAGACGGTTGCCATCGTCGGAACCAGTGGTATCGGAAAGAGCACGTTGATGAAGCTTCTGATGAATGTTTATCTGCCGGAGAGCGGGGAGATTTATCTGGAGGCGGACGGAAGCCTTGGAGCGGAAAACGAACCGGAGACGAACGGAAGCCTTGGAGCGGAAGGCGAACTTGGGACGGATATGAGTAGGGGAGCAGGAAAAGTGCGGATTCCGGTAGGAGAATTGCCGGCCGGGATGTTTGCCTATGTGCCGCAGGGAAATCAACTGATGAGCGGGACGATCCGGGAGGTCGTGGGCTTTGCGGAGCAGTCAAAGGAGATTTTGGGGGAGCGGGTGCGCTGGGCATTAGAGATGGCCTGCGCAGCAGAATTCGTAGAACAGCTACCGGACGGGTACGATACCGTGTTAGGAGAGAAGGGCTCCGGGCTTTCGGAAGGACAGACACAGCGGCTGGCTGTGGCACGGGCGCTGTACAGCGGGTGCCCCATCCTGATGTTGGACGAGGCTACTTCGGCACTGGATATGGAGACAGAACGGGCTTTGGTGGAGTCCATCAAGTCTCTTGAGGATCGTACTGTGCTGCTGGTGACACACCGACAGGAGGTATGGAAGGTCTGTGACCGCGTGATACGGTTGGGGGACGGCGCGTAGGATACATGCAACGTAAAGACAAACGAAGCCGTTTTCTTCGATAACAACGTAAATGCAGTTGCGACAGCAGCCTCGGCAGGCATGTATACAGTAGGAGTTTTCGATAAATCCGGCGAGAATTTCACCGCGCAGTTAATAGAAATCGCCGATTTATATGTGGAGTCATTTGTCGGATTGGAGCAAATGGTATCCTAG